>NZ_JAGPYU010000003.1:0-226856 GCF_024453945.1 Corynebacterium sp. CCUG 61414 | reverse complement strand
TTTACCCCCGTTGGGTTGGGTCGAAAGTATGAAAGGCCCGAACCAGCATGATGCTTGTACTGGTTCGGGCCCGGCAACCAACGCCAACACGCGGCAGTTAACGCCGCTGAATACGGACCTCTGTGTAGGAAATTGAGGTGATAATCCGCTCCCTCAATACCCGTGGCGCGTGGGCCTGCCCGCAACAGTCGCGCACAAGGCCACGGATCGCTTCCTCCGATTCAAGCTGGCGGAGGCAGTCAGGGCAGCTCGCCAATTCTTTTCGGATGGCGGCCACGCGCTCGGGTGGCGTGTCCGGCTGGAACAGCTCGCACAGCAGCTGGTGCATGCCGCGGCAGTCAGCTTCACTTGCGTGGTTATGTTCTGTTGCCATTACTTCTCCTCCACCTTCTGCTGCTTCAACTCCGCCATATCCGCATGGTCGAGCCCGATGCCCTGTTCATGTGCCACGTCTTTCAACATCTCGCGCAGTTGTTTTCTTCCACGGTGCAGTCGGCTCATGACGGTCCCCAGTGGAATGTCCATCACTTCGGCGATTTCCTTGTACGCCATGCCTTCGACGTCCGCGTAGTAGACCACCATGCGGTAGTCCTCATTCAGCGCGTTGAGCGCTTCGCTGATCCGCGAGTTCGGCATCGCCTTGAGCGCCTCAACCTCCGCTGATTCGAGGCCGGTCGAGTCGTGCGAGCTTGTGGTGTACAGCTGATGGTCGGTCACGTCCTCGGCCGAGGTTTCCAGTGGTCGGCGCTTCTTCTTCCTGTAGGAGTTGATGTACGTGTTCGTCATGATTCGGTACATCCACGCCTTCAGGTTAGTGCCTGGTTTGAAGCTGTCGAATGCGTTGTACGCCTTCAAGAAGGTCTCTTGCACGAGGTCTTCGGCGTCTTGGGGGTTGCGGGTCATCCGCAGCGCGCCGCCGTAGAGCTGGTCTAGCAGTGGCATCGCTTCCTCAGTAAAGCGTGTTTTGAGGTCTGTTTCGGCCATAGGGGCCATTGTAGCCAGCCGGGCGCGCGACGTAGCATCGTCTGTATGCAACGAACTCGCGCTTTGAAAGTTGTGGCGAAGACTCCTCATAAGGTGTTGGAGTACGCCGCGAGCCAGGATAATTTCGGTGAGCATTCGGCCCATGAGCTGGGGCTTGATCCTACGACGGTGCTCAAGACGCTGGTGGTGTCGAATGTGCAGGACCCGAAGAAGCTCGCCCTGTGCTGCGTGCCGGTCTCTGGGCACCTGAGTTTGAAGGCAGCAGCGAAGGCGCTGGGGTGGAAGAAGGCTGCGATGGCGGAGCTCGCACAGGCTGAGCACGCCACGGGCTATGTCGTGGGTGGCATCTCGCCGCTGGGCACGCTCAAGAGGCTCCCAGTGCTTCTCGACGCCACCATCGAATCCCTCGACGCCATCACCGTCTCCGCCGGTCAGCGGGGGCTATCCGTGCAACTGGCCCCGGGTGACCTGGCGAAGCTGACGTCCGGGAAGTTCGCGCCGATCGGCGCCTAGATCGGTTGGATGAGCTCGGGCGAATCGTTTCGGACGTTGCCCACCTCGCGCCCAACCGCATGCCACTGCAGCTGCGGTGCCACGCGCGAGGGAGAGATGAGCTCTTGAGCCTCTTCTGCTGTGCCTTGTGTCCACTGCTCGATTTCCTCAGGCAAGAGGAACAGCGGGAGCCGGTGGTGTAACCACGCGATACGTTCGGCGGCGTCGGTGGTGACCATGGTCGTCGAAAGCCGGTTAGCGCCGGTGTCCCACAGTGCGGCGGCGACGAGCATCCCGGACTCCGGGGTGACGTAGTAGGGCTGTTTTTCGTGCCATTCGTAGTAGCCGTCGAGAAGCATGATGCCGCGCTGCGAGCGCATTGCGCTACGGAACGACGGCTTCTCCGCGACGGTCTCCCCGCGCGCGTTGAACAGTGGCGGGCCGGAGTCGTCGCGCTTCCAGCTCGGGAGAAGGCCCCAGCGCGCGGCTTGGACGAGCGCCTCGTGTTCGTGGAAGCGCACGATGGGTACTTGGTGCGTCGGCGCGACGTTGTAGCGGGCGGGTGGCGTGCCGTCGGGCGCTACAACTTCGCGCACGCCTGGGAGAGAGCCGACGAATCCGAGGAGTTGCTCGCCGGTGCTAAACAAAACGAAACGGCCACACATTCCTCCATTATGATGTACGTCATGACTGACTTGTGGCCAGCCCCCTCCATTGCCGACCCCGTCCGCGCCACACTCGCGCTGCCGGGGTCGAAATCGATGACGAACCGCGCCTATGTTCTCGCGGCGCTGGCCTCTGGCCCGTCGACGCTGGTCGGGGCGCTGCGCTCCCGCGACACCGACCTCATGGAGGCGGCCCTGGCTGCCCTCGGCGTACAGTTCACCCACGACGGCGACACCGTCCACGTCCAGCCAGCACCCCTGCGCGGCGGCGACATCAACTGCGGCCTGGCAGGCACCGTGATGCGCTTCGTGCCACCAGTGGCGGCGTTCGCGCACGGCACCACCCGCTTCGACGGCGACCCGCACGCTCGCACCCGGCCGATGGGCACCATCCTGGATGCGCTGCGCCAGCTCGGCGCCGATATCGACGGGGAGCGCCTCCCCTTCACTGTCCACGGCACCGGCACTGTCGCAGGCGGGGACGTCAGCATTGACGCCTCCGGGTCTTCCCAGTTCGTCTCCGGACTGCTGCTTGCCGCGGCGCGCTTCGAGCAAGGCGTCACCATCACCCACACGGGCGACTCGCTGCCGTCCATGCCGCATATTGATATGACGGTGGCAATGCTGCGCGAAGCCGGCGTCGAGACGCAGTGCAAGGACGCAACCTGGCACGTTGCCCCGCAGGAGATCCGCGGGCGGCACTGGGAGATTGAGCCGGATCTGTCGAACGCGACGCCGTTTTTGGCCGCCGCTGCCATCACCGGCGGCGAGGTGCGCATCGAGCACTGGCCAACGCAGACGACGCAGGCGGGCGACGTAATCCGCGACATCCTGGCGCAAATGGGCTGCGAGGTCGAACTATCCGGCAACTCACTGCGAGTGCAGGGCCCGCCCCCCGGCGCCCTGCAAGGCATCAGCCTGGACATGGGAGACATCGGCGAGCTCACCCCGACCGTCGCGGCGCTGACCACGCAGGCGGCGACCCCATCGGAGCTGACCGGCATCGCGCACCTGCGCGGGCATGAAACGGACCGGCTGGCGGCGCTCACCACCGAAATCAACAGGCTTGGCGGCGCTTGCGAAGAGCTTGACGACGGCCTCCGTATCCGCCCACAGCCCCTCCACGGTGGCACGTGGCACTCTTACGACGACCACCGCATGGCCACCGCCGGCGCCATCATCGGCCTGACCACCCCGGGTGTGCAGGTGGAAAACATCGCAACGACGGCAAAGACCCTGCCCGACTTCCCCGCGATGTGGCACACCGCGCTCCAGCACGAAGAAGCATAGAAAGAACCCCATGGCACGCCGCAAGTTCAGCGATTACGACGAATCCGACGTCCGCGTCCGCCCCGGGCGCGGCTCACGCCCCCGCACCAAGGACCGCCCCTCCTACGAGGATGCGCTCACCGGGATGGTGGTCACGAAGGATAGGGGGCGCTGGGGTGTCATGCTGGATAACGGCACGCTGGTTGCCTGCATGCGAGCGCGCCACCTGAAGCGCACCAGCATCGAGGTCGGCGACCGAGTCAGCGTCGTGGGTGATACCAGCGGGCGCAAGGACACGCTCGCCCGCATCGTGCTGCGCGCCGACCGCACCTCGGTCCTGCGCCGCACCGCGGACGACACCGACCCCTTCGAGCGTGTCGTCGTCGCCAACGCGGAGCTGTTGCTCATCGTGGTCGCCGCCGCCGACCCGCCGCCACGCACCGGGCTTGTGGAGCGCGCGCTCATCGCCGCATTCGTCGGCGGGGTGCGCCCCATTGTCTGCATGACAAAAACGGACCTCGCGCGCCCCGACGAGTTCATCGCAGAAATCGAGGACCTCAACGTCGAAGTCCTCACCGTAGGTATCGACGACCCCCTCGACCAACTCACACAACGCCTCAACGACCACGTCTCGGCCTGCGTCGGCCACTCCGGCGTGGGCAAGTCGACGCTGGTCAACCGCCTCGTCCCGGACGCGCAACGCGAAACCGGCGACGTCTCCGGCGTGGGCAAGGGCCGCCACACCTCGACGCAGTCCGTGGCGCTCGAGCTTCCGGGCGGCGGCTGGATCATCGACACACCGGGCATCCGCTCGTTCGGCCTGGCGCACGTCTCCCCCGACCAAGTCATCGACGTCTTCCCCGAGCTCGCCGAGGCAGCCCAGGAATGCCCGCGCGGCTGCACGCATGCCGGCCCGCCCACGGACCCGGAGTGCGCCTGGGACGCCTTCGAGGGAGGGGCGCTGTCGCGCCGCGTCGCCGCCGTGCGACGCCTACTCAGCGCGCTGCGCTCCAACAACGAGTGGGATCTAAAGCAGCTCGACGAGGAACGGTAGCTCGCTGACATCGTAAAACGCCAGGTAATTGTCCTGCGCGTCCCCGACAGCCAGCTCCGCGTCCTCGTCCCCGAGGTCTGCGGCGTCGATGTGTTCGATGGCCTTCGCCGTCGCCGCTTCTGCCTCTGCCAGGTCGATATGGATCGCCGCAACGTCCTCCAACCCCACCGGCCCAGACACCCGCACGACGGAGTCCCCCATGTCATCGGCTTCCTCGGCGTCCACGTCCGCGGAGATCACCACACGGCGGTGCGGGAACCGATCCTGGTCACCAATCGCCAGCAGACGGATGGAGGCCAGCGCGGCGTCGTCAAACGCTACTGCCTCGATCTCCTCCTCATCGCCGGAGGTGAAGAACTCGCGCAGCGCCGTCGTCGCGGCGAAGCCCCACCCGTTGCGCGGGTGCAGCACCTTGTCTGCGGCGAGTCCCTCCACCATGGAGAACGTCGCGGGGATGTAGACGCGCATTAAAACTCCCCCTCGATATTGAACAGCGTCTGGATCTCCACCGCGGTGCGGTCAAACGCCGTGTGCAAAATCGCGATCATGCCGCACTCGACGGCCGAGCGGACGTTCATGATGTCGTCATCGATCATGACGCAGTCATTGAGCGGAATATCCAGCGCATCCGCCGCGGCCTGGAATGCTGCCGGGGACGGCTTCTCCGCACCAATGTCGCCGGAGAGCACCACCGCATCCACGACACCGCAGAACTCCCAGTCCCGCGCCGCGTCCGCCATTTGGCCCTCGGATTCCTCGTTGGACAAAATGCCTACGGCCTTGTCTTTCTCCTTCACAGCCTCAATCAGCTGCTGCCAGCGGCGCTGGTCCTCCGGGTCCTGGTCCAACACACCTGCGTAGTCAATAATGAGTCCCTGCATTTGGACGCCTCAATTCCTGTACTTCGTTTTCGGTTCTTCTGCAGTGCACACCAAAGTGCGCAAATTCTCCTAGCGCCCTCACGGCGCGAACGTGCACAATACTACCTACCAGCACCCCGCACCGTGCACAACGATACGAAAGGACCCCGCCGTGACCTACTACCCCGCCCCTGGCCACCAGCACGTTCAACTGCTCGTTCCCTCCCCGAAGCGCTCCGGACGCGCAGCGGAAACGCGCCGCCGCCAAGCACGGTACTCACCCAGCGACCCTCGCCGCACCGGATCCAACGTCGCCCCGCTCGTGCGCACAGCGCTCGCAGCAAGCTTCGGAGCCACAAACCTCCGTGCACTGCGCGCCGACCGCTTCTCGACGGCCGCCCGCACCAATGTCCGCGCCTACCGGCGCTTCCAGCAGCAACACGCGGGCCCGCCGCGCATCGTGACCTGCCACGCCCGCGACGGCGGCGAGTTCTTCGGCACCGTCGCCACAGGCCAAAAACGGTTCGGGTTCGTGGCAAAAATGGACAACGGCCGGCTGGTGTCCTTCAAAGTTTTGTAAGTGACACCACCCGGCCAGGGCCTACCTGTCGAACTTAGGCCTGCGCAGTCTCCTCCTGCGCGGACTCGAACTGCTTACGCATCATGAAGAGCTGGCGCACCGTCTCTTCCTGGATCGCCTCGTTCATAGCGTTGAACATGTCGCCGCCCTCCTTCTGGTACTCGACCAGCGGGTCGCGCTGCGCCATCGCACGCAGGCCGATGCCCTCCTTGAGGTAATCCATCTCGTAGAGGTGCTCGCGCCACTTCGTATCGATGATCGGCAGGATCACCATACGCTCCACGTTGCGCATCTGCTCCTCGCCGCCGATCTCAGCAACGTTCGCCTCGAGCTGATCGTACTGCGCCTGGGCGTCGTCGATGAGTGCCTCGCGAAGCTGCTCAGCGGTGAGCTCGCCCGGCTTGCCGTACTCGTCGCCGTCGATAAGCTCCTGGGCCGTCTTCGACGGGCCGTACAGGGACTCGAGTGCGTGCCAGAGTTCCTGCAGGTCCCAGTCCTCGACGTAGCCCTCCACCGTCGCGCCATCCACGTACGCGCCGACAGTCGAACTGATCATGCGGCGGACCTGATCCTTGATGTCCTTCGACGCCAAGATCTCCTGGCGCTCACCGTAGACCACCTTGCGCTGCTCGTTGAGCACCTCGTCGTACTTCAGGACGTTCTTACGCATCTCGAAGTTCTGGTTCTCAACCTGCGACTGCGCGCCCTTAATCGCATTCGACACCATCTTCGCCTCAATCGGAACATCGTCCGGAACGTTGAGGCGGTTCATCATGTTTTCCATCGACTGGCCAACGAAGCGAACCATGAGCTCGTCGCGCATCGACAGGTAGAAACGGGTCTCACCCGGGTCACCCTGACGGCCAGAACGGCCACGCAGCTGGTTATCAATACGACGAGACTCGTGGCGCTCCGTACCGATCACGTACAGGCCACCAGCCTCACGTACTTCGTCGCCGAGCTGCTTCGAGCGCTCCTTCGCCTTCGGCAGCTGCTCGTTCCACGCCTCCTGGTAGCGCTCCTCGTCCTCGAACGGGTCGAGGCCCTGCTCCTGCAGCTTCGCGTCCAACAGAATTTCCGGGTTGCCACCCAGCACGATATCCGTACCGCGACCAGCCATGTTCGTAGAGACCGTCACCTTCGCCGGCAGACCAGCCTCCGCAATAATGCGGCCTTCTTCCTCGTGGTGCTTCGCGTTGAGCACATTGTGCTTGATGCCCTTGCGCGTCAGCAGCTGCGAGAGGTACTCCGAGCGCTCCACCGAGGTGGTACCGACCAGCACCGGCTGGCCCTTCTCGACGTGCTCCGCAATATCCTCCGCAACAGCGGCGAACTTCGCTTCCTGCGTCTTGTAGATCAGGTCGTCGCGGTCCACGCGCTGGTTCGGGCGGTTCGGTGGAATCTGCACAACGTCCATCTTGTAGATCTGGTGCAGCTCCGCCGCCTCAGTCTCAGCGGTACCGGTCATGCCAGCCAGCTTGTCGTAGAGACGGAAGTAGTTCTGCAGCGTCACCGTCGCCAGCGTCTGGTTCTCGTTCTTGATCTCAACGTTTTCCTTCGCCTCGATCGCCTGGTGCATACCCTCGTTGTAGCGACGGCCCGCCAGCACGCGGCCCGTGAAGCTATCGACGATCATGACCTCACCCTGACGGATGATGTAGTCCTTATCGCGCTCGAAGAGCTCCTTCGCCTTAATAGCGTTATTCAGGTAGCTCACCAGCTGCGAGTGCTCAGGCGCGTACAGGTTGTCAATGCCCAGCTGGTCCTCGACGAACTCCACGCCTTCCTCGGAGATACCAATGGTGCGCTTACGGTGGTCCACCTCGTAGTGGATGCCCTCGCGCATACGCGGTGCGAGCTGCGCGAACACGGTGTAGAACTGGCTGGAGCCATCAACCGGGCCGGAAATAATCAGCGGGGTACGGGCTTCGTCGATAAGAATCGAGTCAACCTCGTCCACGATGGCGAAGTTGTGGCCGCGCTGCACCATGTCGTTGACCGAACGGGTCATGTTGTCGCGCAAGTAGTCGAAGCCGAGTTCGTTATTGGTGCCGTACGTAATCGCCGCGTCGTACGCCTTCTTGCGCTCCTGCGGGCGCATGTCGGACAGGATCACACCAACGTCGAGCCCCAGGAAGTGATGGACACGACCCATCATCTCGGCGTCACGCTTTGCCAAGTAGTCGTTGACGGTAACAATGTGCACGCCCTTGCCGCTCAAACCATTGAGGTAGGCAGGCAGCACCGAGGTCAGGGTCTTGCCTTCACCAGTTTTCATCTCGGCGACGGAACCGAAGTGCAGCGCGGCACCACCCATGATCTGCACCTTGTAGTGCTTCTGCCCCAGCACGCGCCAGGATGCCTCGCGGGCTGTCGCGAACGCATCGAGCAAAATGTCGTCGAGCGAAGCGCCGTCGGCAATCTTTTGCTTAAACTCTTCCGTTTTGGCCTTCAACTCGTCATCTGTGAGTGCCGCGTACTCCTCATCGAGATCCATGACTTGATCAGCGATCTTCGAGAGGCGTTTTACCATACGCCCTTCACCCGCACGCAGCAGTTTCGACAGTCCAAACACGTTTCTAGAATCCTTCAAAAGTTAGAAAAACAAAGCGATCACGCCAGCTCTACGCGCTGCTTTTATGTACCAATCGGCCATTGTACGCACGCGTCAACGAAAACAGGCAATCACAACTGGTGGAATCAATAAGAAAAGAATGTGAAAACGCCGCCCGCCCGTACAAGCTTTTTGCTTACACAAGCAGGCGACGAATCATATAGTGGCGACGCTACTTCTCGTCGTTTGCCTTGACCTCATCTTCTGGAGCCAGGGTGATCAGACCGTAGTCGTATGCGTGGCGGCGGTAGACCACTGCTGGACGCTTCGACTCTTCATCGATGAAGAGGTAGAAGTCGTGGCCAACCAGCTCCATCTCAGAGAGCGCCTCATCGACGCTGATCGGGGTATCCGGGTGCAGCTTGCGACGCACAACCTGGCCGAGCGGGGCATCCTCAAAGGTGCCAGCGTACGGGTCAGTGTCATACTGGCCCTCCGCCTGCTTTGCACGAGCATCCTCTGCCTCGTGCGCAAGCTCAGCTGCGATTTCGCCGGTGGACTTCGGTGCGCGGTGGCCGGAACGAGCAATCTCGCGGCGGACCTTCACCTTACGCAAGGAGCGCTCCAGCTTACCCAGCGCGGATTCAAGCGCTGCGTAGAAGCTGTCTTCCTTGGCTTCCGCACGTGCCAGGTGGCCCTTGCCGGTCGCAGTAATCTGCACGCGCTGTGCCTGTGCCTCACGACGAGGGTTCGGCTCGTGCTGCAGCTCAACATGGAAGAACGTCAACGTTGGATCAAGCTTCTCAATCTTGGCAAGCTTGGCGTTAACGCGCTCTTGGAAATGCTCTGGGACCTCGACGTTACGGCCAGTAATCGTAACCTGGGCTGCTGGTGCGAATCCGTCGGTGTGCTCTGCAGAAGTCATCTGCTTCCTCCCTAGCGTTGTTGGAACTGGGTCTATCACCACTATACAACTGGTACTAACCAATGGCTACGTATCTGTGTAAAACTCCCTGCCAGTTTGCTACCAGCGAACACCATGCGTACTGCGCGGCTAGGCGGCGCACACGGCAACGCAGCTGACCACGTCAAACCCGTGCGCGAGCAGCACTTCTACGCTGGTCTGAAGCGTGGCGCCGGTGGTCACGACATCGTCGACAACAATGACGGGGCCAGCGCCGGTGCCCGTGTGCAGCGCCTCCCACCCGCGGCGCATCCGCACCGCGCCGGCCAAGTTGGACCGGCGGTGCGCCGCGTCCAACTCCGACTGGTCAGTCGTTGATTCCGCGAGCTCCAACACGTCCACCACCTTGCGCCCCGAACGCTTACAGATCACGCTCACCGGGTCCCCGCCGCGCTCCCTTGCCGAGACCGCGCGCGTCGGCGCAGGGACCAGCAGCGCGTCCGGGTGAATCTCACCGCGAACCTCAAGAAAGGTCAGCGCCGCGTCCAACACCGCCCCGACATGCTTGCGCACGGCCAAATTCCTGCGCTCCTTCATCGCGAGCACTACCCCACGGTGCGCGCCGCCGTACGGCCCGAGCGCGAACACCGGCACGTGCGGCAAGTGCTGCGGCGACACCCGGCGCGGCAGTGCCGACAGTTCAGTGCGGCAGGCTGGGCACAACACGGAGCCCGGGGTCCCGCACCCAGCGCAGTGGCGCGGTAGGAAGAGTTCACCAACCTCTGCGAGCGTCACGCCGCCTACCTCGCGATGATCGGCAGTGAGCGCACACCCTGGAGGCCAGGCACCTCGCGCCAGATCGGGGTGTCAGCACCACTGACGGGCATTTGCAAAATGGCGTTTGCGTCGGTCGCGTACAGCATGTTTGGCGACGCCGCCACGGCCACCACCGGCGCGGAGATGTTCCCGAGCGACAGCGCGGTGGTCGAGGATCCGTCCTGCTCCACACGCATCACGGGCGACGCCGGGTTCGAGGTGCCAACGATGAGCGAGCCGTCGGGGTGCCAGTCCGCGGAGACCACGCTGCCACCGAGCTCGTAGCTGTACTCGAGAACGTTGACAATTGCGCCGGCGCCTGCGGCGCGCTGCTCGATGATGCCGGTGTACAGGCGACCGTCAATCACCATGACGACGCGCGAGCCCGATCGGGAAAGACGCAGCACGGAAATGTTGCCGTCGACATCTTCGGGAAGATCAACGTGCACTTCCTCGGTGGTGACCTCCCCTGTCGCCGAGGATTGCGTGGAGCGCAGGATATGCTTGCCGTCCGAAACGGTCCACACCGCTTTGCTGTTTGGCTCGAACGATGGGCGCGAGAAGGTCTCCGCCTTCACCACGTCCACGCTACCGCCGGTGAGCTGCCCGAGGCGCAGCTCGGCGCCTTCGGGGCCGTCGCCGACGTTGAACACCGCGGCCCACTGCCCCTCACCGGAAATGTCGGCGGTGACCACGCTGTGCGTGTTGCCCAGCACACCGGCAACGGGCTGCGGGCCTCCGCCAGTGATTTGGGAAACGTGGCCGTCGGCGAGCGAGTACAGGGTGCTCTCCCCGACTTGCTCGACGACGGGGCTGACGTCGATGAAGTCGTCGGTGGTCAGTTCGCGGGCGCCAGTGATGAGCGGCTCGCCGTCGGCGAGGAGCGAAAACGGGCCGGTAACGCCTGCGGAGGCGAGCGTCCACACCACCTGTGCGGCGAAGCGGCTGCGCGCGGCCTCGTCCATATTGCCGAGGCCCGCAAAGTGGTAGACACCGCCCTCGAAACCGGTGTAGCGCACCGTCGATGGCAGTGTCCCCATGATCGCGGGGCGCAGGCGGCTAGCCGGCCCTTCGAGCAGCAGCGAGATCAGCGTACTGGGTAGGAAATCGCGCGGCGCGTAGACCCAGCGCCGGTCGGTGACCAGCTCCTTGCCGGTCGGATCAAAGAAGTACAGGTTGTAAGGCTGGTATTGGTTGCGCAGCTCGGTGCGCTCCATGACCACGCCGGGCGGCAACGAGGAAATGCGCCACTGGCCGTCGACCTGCTCGAGCTCCAGCGTGGCCTCGTAGGTACCGCGCTCCGGAGTGAACACGCCACCACTACCGAGCGCGCCGACCACGTTGCCGTGCACCGCAAAACTGCGCTTGTTCCCCGAGCTGCCGGATACCGTATTCAACCCGATCCGGTCGACGATGAGCGTCTGCTCATTGGCGCTCCACGTGGGCTTCGCGGCCTCAGTGAGGAAGGCGCGCGCCGCTTCGTAGTCGCCGGTTGGGATCGCGGAGGCCGCGTAGAAGTCACGCAGCAAAAGATCCGGCTCGCGGTCCTTGATCGGGCCGATAATCTCCGACTCCGGCGCTTCCTCCTGGTAGGGCCGGAGCACATGCGGGTCAGTATTCGACGGCAGCGTCGCGCACCCGCCCAAGAGCAGCGTCGTGCTCATCGCTATAGCAAGGTACCTACGCTTCATGCGCTTCATCTGGCTGCCTTTCCTCGTCCTGCGTTTCGACGTCCACTTCGACGCCGTCCGCGTCCGCCTTGGGTTCCAGCTCGAGGGGCAGAGGGGACGTCGAAAAGCCTGCCTCCGGATCCAGCGGCAGGACCAGACGGAACAGCGCACCGACGCCCTCTTCCCCGACGGCTTCCAGCGTGCCGTGATGCAGCTGCGCGTCCTCGCGGGCGATGGCCAGGCCAAGGCCGGTGCCACCAGAGTGGCGCTTGCGGGACTTGTCGGCGCGCCAGAAACGGTTGAACACCAGTTCCTCCTGCCCAGGCTTGAGCCCGATGCCGTGGTCCCTGACCGTCACCGCGACGGCACTCTCGTTGGCGCGCAGTGTCACGGTAACCGGCCTGCCCTCCGAGTGGTCAATCGCGTTCGCAATGAGGTTACGCACGATGCGCTCGATCCGGCGGGACTCGCCCAGCATCATCACTGGTTCCTCCGGCATGTCGAAGGAAACTTCCACGCCGAGCTCGTCCGCAAGGTGCTGCGTCTGCTGCCACGCCGACATGATCGGCGACTTCATATCCATCTGCGTGACGGACAAGTCGGCGACGCCGGCGTCGTGGCGGGAAATCTCCAACAGGTCATTGAGCAGGGCCTCGAAGCGGTCCAGCTCGCGAGTCATCAGCTGGGAAGCGCGGCGGGTGCCAGGCTCCAGGGAGTCCTCGTCAGCGGCGATCATATCCGCCGCCATCCGCACCGTGGTCAGCGGCGTACGCAGCTCGTGGGACACGTCGGACGTGAACTGACGCTGCAGGTCGCCGTAGCGCTCAAGGTGATCAATCTGCTGCGACAGCTTGTCCGCCATGTTGTTGAAGGACAGCGCCAGCACCGCCATCTCGTCCTCGCCGTCGACAGGCATGCGCTCGCGCAGGTGGCCCTCAGCAAACCGGCGCGCGGTACGCGACGCCGAGCGCACCGGTGCAACAATCTGCTGCGACGCCAGCCACGCAATGCCCACCAACAGGACGCTGACGATCACCGTGGCCGTCGCTAAGATGCCCCGCATCAGCGCAAGCGTCGAGGCCTCATTGTCCATGTTCATCACAAGGTAGAGCTGCAGGTGCGGCACATCCGAAGTCGTCGGGGTGCCAATAATCAGGGCATTGTACGACGAGTGGTCGCCGCGCTGCACCGACGAAAACTGGTAGGCGATATTGCCCTCAGCGACGTATTCCTCCAGCTTGTCAGGGATCTGGTACGACTCCGGCGAGGACGTAACAACCCCGTTCGGGTTCTTCACCACCAGCACAGGCTCATACACAGCAGACGCCTCCGAGTTTTGCTGCGCACGCTGCGTCAGCCCGGCGCGCGCCGAATTCAAGCGGCTCTGCAATGAGGTCGCAGACCCCGAGTTATTAATCTGCTCCTCGACGGTCACGCGCGCACGGTCAATCTCCGCGCTCGCCGCCTCAATCTTGGATGCAGCGATACGCTGGCTCACTACCGACGCCAGCGCAAACCCCAGCACCATCATCACCACGGCGGAAACAATCAACACCGTGCCGACGAAGCGCACCTGCAGCGAAGTGCGCCACGCTTCTACGATCCGGTCCCTGCTACGTTTCAGTACGGCGAACAGGAGCGCCACCTCCCACTCTTACTTCACGGACTTGTAGCCCACACCACGCACGGTCTGGATGATCTCCGGGTGTTCCGGGTCGTGCTCAATCTTGGAGCGCAGGCGCTGCACATGCACGTTGACCAGGCGGGTATCGGAGTTGTTGCGGTAGCCCCACACCGATTCCAGTAGCTCGTCGCGGGAGTGCACTTGGTTTGGTTTCTTCGCCATCTCCAACAGGAGATCGAACTCGAGCGGGGTCAGCGCGATCTCTTCCCCGTTGCGGGTCACCATGTGCTGGGGGACGTCGATTACTAAATCGGCGATCTCGATGACGTCACCCGGCTCCTCATCCGTCCGGCGCAGACGCGCCCGAATGCGGGCGACGAGCTCCTTCGGTTTGAAGGGCTTCGTGATGTAGTCGTCCGCGCCGGACTCGAGGCCGAGCACCACGTCGACGGTGTCCGTCTTCGCGGTGAGCATGACGATCGGTACGGAGGATTCGCGGCGAATCGCCTTACAAATGTCGATGCCGTTCATTCCCGGAAGCATAAGATCCAGCAGGATCAGGTCGGGCTCGTACTCATGGAAGGCCTGGACGGCTTCGGCGCCATCGGTGACGGGGCGGGAGTCAAAGCCTTCGGCCTCCAGCACGATGGTGAGCATCTCGTTGATAGCTGGGTCGTCGTCAACGACCAGGATTTTCGACATGGACATTGGCAGCTCCTCTTAACGCGCGCTTTGTATTGCTTGGATAATAGCCGTGGCATCCGACGTGGAAATCCACCGACTCGCCCAGTCAGTCTCCGCGAGGCGGTTGTACTGGGCAAACGTCGCGTCCTGCAGCCCGCCGTCGCGCTCGTAGTGGTCGCGGGTGCGCGTCGCGTCCTGAGCTTCTCTGCGCTGCGCGCGCTCCCGCGCAACGCTCGGGGCGGTAGCGACGAGCACCTGCAGGTCGGGCTTCGGCAGCCCAAGCTTTCCGAACTCGAGCTCAGCAACCCACTCCGCCGCGGCATCATCCCCGGTGCGCGCCGCAGTGTAGGCGGCGTTGGAGGCGACGTAGCGGTCAAGCAACAAGATCCGATCTGGCGTGTCCTGGTACTGCTCAAGCTGCGCCTTGGCACCAAAACGGTCGAGCGCGAACATCGTCGCCATCCCGTAAGCGGAATCCACCAGGTCACCCATCTTGCCGTACAGGGCGTCCTGTGCCAGCTGCGCGTGCAGCGAGTCCTCGTAGCGCGGGAAGGACAGCGTGTCTGCGCCGTATTCCTCCACAATGCGCTTCACGATGGTGTTCTTCCCCGCCCCATCAATGCCTTCGATGGCGATGATCATGCCACAGACCTCCTAACGGCTACTGGCCCCCCTACGCGAGCGCTTCCAAGAACTGTTCGACGTCCTCGTCCTCTTCATCGCCAACAGCCTCAAGGAGCTCGGCTGCGCTCTCGATAAGCTGTTCGTCGAGCTCACCGCTGTTCCCGCGGATGAAGGGGAAACGCTCCGCGATCTCACCGGCGGAAAACGGCGCGCCGGCCCAGATCGCGGTGATGGTCGCCGCAGCGAGCCCGTTGGTGCGTTCTTCATCTGAGGCGCTGTCCTGGTCAGCGGCCAGCAAGACGGCATCACGGACAGCTTCCAGAATGTCTTCTTCGTCCAAATCCGCGATCTCGTCGAGAAAATCAATGTTGTCGTCGTTGGAGAAAATCTTCTGGTCCCAGCTGCTCATCAGTGTTTCCTTTCAGGTGGGGGCTGTATATACCCTGCAATCTACACGGCACGGCACGCATTGCGAACTCCCCTGCTTCCCACCTGATAACCGCGTGGACACACTCTTTTCAATGTCCGACTTCCGTGCTATAAACATTTCAAGCAACGAAATTGTTATCGTTTTGTAATTCTGGAAATTCTGCGGCGAAGGGCAACGTATGAATCAGACGCAAAGGAGAGTCGCCACGTTCATGGCGCTCGGCATCTGCGTTGCCATCGCAGTGGGAGTCGTGGTCTGGAACGCGTCCTCGCCGGGGCGCTCGAACGCCACCACACAAGCAGGCTTCATTGAGACAACCTCCACCACAACAACTTCTTCCTTATCGACGACCCCTCCGAGCTCTGCACGCTCTTCCCGGGGCGACTCCGCAGCGCTTCACACCGCCGATGCGTACATTGCCACGACTGCGCCGTCTGCCTACAACCTATCCGCGGACCCGCTGGCCCCTGCGCACGCGTTTTCCGGTGCGCCAGCCGTAACGGAGCCGACGAAGCAGTACCGCCCGTCGAACGTGGCCCCGGCCGCGCCTGCGTCGCGCCCAGCTGGTCCCGCCCCAACAGCAGAGCCGCAGCGCCCGAAGCAGCGCTCCCCTCGCCCCGACACGCCGGACGCACCGAACGTTCCAAGTACCACGTCGAGCACCTCGCGGCCACGGGCGACGCAGCAGGCGCCAACCACCATTTCGACGCCAACCACCATTGGCACGACGCAGCCGTCATCCCCGACGGTGCTGCCATCTGAGCCGACGCAGGAGCTTCCCACCTCCACGACGTCAGCGCTACACCCCGGCGCCGCAGCAACGACATCACTGCCAGTCAACACGCCAACTCCAACGAGCGAAGAGTCGGCTCAAGCCTCACAGGAAGACGCATCAACTACTTCCGAAGAGCCAGCCTCCCAAGAAGACGCAGTACCCCCAGCCGCAACTGACAGGCAGGGGCCTGCCTAGACCCGCGCGTAGAAGCACTGCGCGGAGGTACCCTCCGCAACCTCGAAGGTCACAGCCGGGTCGGCGGCTGGGATCCACGCCGCCTGACCAGGCTTCAGCACAAAGTCGCCCGCGCGCACAGTTCCCTCGGTACACAGGAAGATGGCGGGGCCGTCGGTGTCCACGAGCAGCGGATGCTCGGCGTCGATACGGTGGGCACTCATAATGAAGTCATCCACCGGCAGATGGAAACTCACTTCGTTGTCGCGCTCGGTGGTGTTCGCGAACGGGTCCTCCAACGTGGAGAAGTCCAGCACCTTGACCAGCTCAGGCACGTCCACGTGCTTCGACGTCAGTCCACCTCGAAGCACGTTGTCCGAGTTCGCCATGATCTCCACGCCGAGCCCGGACAGGTACGCGTGCAACTGCCCGGCTTGCAGGAAGAGCGCCTCCCCCGGACGCATCTGTACATAGTTCAGCAGGAGTGCTGCGAGGACACCGACGTCGTTCGGGTACTTGTCGTGGACCCGCAGGAACATCGCAGCCAGCGGACCAGCCGCGCCAGCTCCGACGTCATCCGCGACGCGCTCGGCGGCCGGAACGATCGCGTCAATCAGAGTCTTACGCACGTCCTCGGGCAGGGAGATGAACGTCGTGAATACCGCACGGAGTCCGGCTTCCTCCGAAGTGGCGTCGAGAAGCGAGGCGTAGTGGTCAAGCTCCTCGCAGTTGAGCGCGGCGAAGAACTCGCGAGTCTGCGCAAGCGGGCGGAAACCGGCGAGGGCCTCGAACGGGGTGAGCGCCACGATGAGCTCGGGCTTCGGGTTCGGGTCCTTGTAGTTGCGCGTCGGATCGTCCAGGCGGATGCCTTCTTCTTCCTCGCGCGCGAACCCCGCCTTCGCCTGCGAGCGCGACGGGTGCGCCTGGATACTCAGCGGCTCATCAGCGGCGAGCAGCTTCAGCAGGAACGGCAAATGCGAGCCATAACGGTCCGCGACGCGCTTGCCCAGCGTGCCTTCGGGGTCCGCGGCAATCACGGCGTCGAGGCCCCGGCCTGCGACTTGGGAAGGTGCGGCACTATGGGCGCCGAACCAGAGCTCAGCCTCCGGCGCCTCGCTGGGCACCTGGGTGCCACGCAGCTGCGCAAGCAACGTGTGCGACCCCCACGGGTAGTTCCGCAGAGCCCCCTGTAGGTGCTCCATAAGTGTCTCCTTCGCAAGTTCCGTCAGTTCCGTCGGCATTGAAACGGTTGAAACAACAGCGTTCCAGGATACCAGCGAGGCGCCGTTTCACGGAACAGCGACGAAGACCACCTGCACTATTGGCGAATCACAGCCAAAACTTCCCGCACAATCTCGTCGACCTTTGGCTTCGTTGGGGCCTCGACGTTGAGTCGCAGCAGTGGCTCCGTGTTCGACGCACGCAGGTTCAGCCAGACCGGCCCGGGGGCACTGTCTTCGTCGCGAAGTGTGACCGTAACCCCGTCAAGACGGTCGATGTCCGCGACGCGGTCACCAAGTGCCTCAAGAACACGCTCGGTGGCAGCCTCTTGGTCATCGACGGTGGAGTTGATTTCCCCGGACGCCTCGTAGCGTTCGTACTGGGCCATCATCTCACTCAACGGCTTGTCCTGCTCCGCCAATGCCGCGAGCACATGCAGCGCCGCGACCAGGCCAGAGTCCGCGTTGAAGAATTCCGTGAAGTAGTAGTGCGCGGAGTGCTCCCCACCGAACATGGCACCTGTCCGCGCCATCTCAGCCTTGATGTACGAGTGCCCCACTCGGGTGCGCACGGGGTTTCCGCCCTGCTCACGGATAATTTCCGGCACTGCACGCGAGGTGATCAGGTTGTGGATAATGGTCGCGCCCGGGTGCGTCGCGAGCGTACGAGTAGCCACCAGCGCCGTAATCGCCGATGGAGATACCGCCTCCCCGCGCTCGTCCACGACGAAGCAGCGGTCCGCGTCACCGTCGAATGCCAGGCCAATGTCCGCCTTCTCTTCGACAACGAATCGCTGTAGATCCACAAGGTTCTTCGGGTCGAGCGGGTTAGCCTCGTGGTTCGGGAACGTGCCATCGAGCTCGAAGTAGAGCGGCCGAATATCCAGGTCTCCGAGCACCGCCGGGACAGTCAGTCCGGCCATGCCGTTCGCAGCATCGACTGCGACCTTTAACGCCTTGCCCTGCGGCAGCGGCACAAGCTGCCGGAGGAAACGCGCATAGGAGTCGAGCACATCCCGCTTCTCGACGCTCCCAGCTTCGCCCTCAAACGCCGGAACCCCCTCGATGAGCATGCGGCTGATCTCGGACAGGCCCGTATCAGTACTGACCGGCGTAGCGCCCGCACGGCACAGCTTGATCCCGTTGTACTGGGCAGGGTTATGGGAGGCGGTAAACATCGCGCCGGCACACTCGAAGGTGCCTGCTGCGTAGTAGAGCTCGTCGGTCGAGGTCAGTCCGAGGTCAAGAACGTGCAGCCCCTGCGAGGTCGCACCCTCTGCGAACGCAGCGGAAAGCTCCGGCGAGGATGGCCGCATGTCGTGTCCGACGGCGATAGTTCGCTCGCCCTCGCTGTAAAGAATGTGGGCGAATGCTGCGCCTACTGTGCGGACTGTGTCTGCATCAATGGTGGAGCCAACAACGCCGCGAATGTCATACGCCTTAATAAGGCCCTTCAAGGACTCATAGGTGTGCTCAATAGCCATACAGGCAATCTTAGTTGCTGTGCTCCTCGCCGGTATCTTCGGCGTCTTCAGTGGCTTCGGCTGGGTCAGGGACCACGTGGAGGTGGGAACGCCGCGCATCTTTCTCCGCGGCGAGGTGCTCCTCGATCCGCTTCGTGCGGTGCACCGGGTGGTTCGAAGTCGACGGGTCGTTAAAGTCCTTGGTGGCCTCGTACTCGATTGGATCTCCGCCGTTGTCCACCAGCCCGGTGGTCACCCGGCCCGCCTCCCGGACGGCCTGCGCCAGCGCCGTGAGCTCCTCGTCCTCGAGGGCGTGGGCTTCGTCGTCAAAGATATCGACGGCCTCTACTCGCACGAGCTCCCAGCCAACGGGAGCCGTGATGTGCGCCGAGTGGCGCTCACAAAGGTCCCACGCATGGGGTTCGGGGTTCGGCGAGAGCGGGCTGATTACTGCTGTCGATTCCGAGTAGGCATAAATCAGCGTGGCCACAGCAGGCCTGCCACAACCAGGACGACAACACCGACGGAAAGTACTCACGCCGTCTAAGCCTAAACCCCAACTTGAGATTTTGGTAGTACGGCCCCGGCGCGCCATGCCCGGTGCAGCGGCAACATCTCTAGAATCTGGGTGCATGAACGCGCCAACTCACCACCTTCGGACCGCGCGGGACCGCCACGGTCGTGGGGCCCGCGGCCCGCTGCTGCCCGTTGGCGTTCCGCGTTATCGAACCCGCTCCGCGCAGTTCGATCAGCTAGTACTGGACACGTACGCACCGCTGCACAACGCGTACTTTGAGCAGCTGGCAACGGTGGACTTAGCCGTCGATACGATCCCCCGGATGCGCCTAAGCCCCGACGTCGCGCGCTTCAGCGATGAGATTGTTGCCGACGGCCCCGTCCCACTCGGCCGAATCTTGCAGGCGGGCGTGGACCGTTACGGGGTGCCCACCCGGGCGCGCTTTGTGCTGTTTCGCCGCCCGATTGAGCAGCGCACCGAAACAGCAGAAGAGCGGTCAGCCCTCATTCATTGGGTACTGACCGCCCTTGTTGCTTCGTATATCAACCTGGACCCGCGGGATATCGATTCAGACTTTCCCTGGTAGTGCAGGCGTTTAGCCGATCTGCTTCTTCAAGCGGCGGCGCTCACGGTCCGAGAGGCCACCCCAGATGCCAAAGCGCTCGTCATGCTCGAGCGCAAACTCGAGACACTCATCGCGCACGGCGCACGCTTTGCAGATTCGCTTTGCCTCGCGAGTCGAGCCACCCTTTTCCGGAAAGAACGCCTCGGGATCGGTTTGAGCACACAGCGCTTGATCTTGCCATTCCTGCTCGACGGCACCGAACAGCTCATCGAAGCTCATGCCGACCGCGGCTACGCCACGGATGTCAGCACCATTCGCCATGTCTTCCACGCCGTCCCCTTTCTCCGTCGTTCTTCGTTTCGGCCAGCTGCGTCGTCTACCCGCTTGAGGGGTGCGACGACTGACCCTTGCACTCATGCGATTACACACCGAACCACTAAATAGGTGCAAGCTATCGGGGTGAAACCTTGACCTTTTCCGCAAGAATTGCACGCCATCAGTCACACGAGTCACAACAGTCACAGGGGGCTAGAAACGGGGGTGCAGCACGGGGGTACTACATGTGGTAGGCGAATTGGCTGCCCCTTACTAACCAGCCAGAAATTCCAGCCATACGGCGTGTCGCTTACGCATCTGGGGAAAAGCGCACTCCCGAATCCGGAATCGTCACACCAGGCCACACTCGCATGCCGCCCTGCAGCTCGCAGCGCGCCCCAATCTGTGCGCCCTCTCCGATCACGCAGCCGTCGATGCGCGAGTTCGCGCCAATCGTGGCGCCCGAGGCGATGATGGAATCGCGGATCACGGCACCGGGCTCAATAGTGACCCCATCGAAGATGACGCTGTCATCCACGCGGCACCCGGCGCCGATCTCCGTGCCGCGTCCAACCGCGGTGCCGCCCATCAAGATGACACCACCCGCGACGCCAGCGGATTCGTCGATAAGCGCCTCACCGGTCTGGCCCTCCAGCAGCGGCGAGTACGCAATACCGCGCACCACGTCCGAGGAGCCCTGCACGAAATCCGACGGCCTACCCATGTCCCTCCAGTACGAGGTATCCACGTAGCCGACCATCTTCGCGCCCGACTCAAGCAAACCAGGGAACGTCTCGCGCTCGACAGAGACCACGCGACCAGCCGGGATCTGCTCGATGACTTCGCGGCGGAACACGTAGCACCCAGCGTTAATCTGATCTGTCGGCGGATCTTCCGTCTTCTCCAAGAACGCAAGCACATTGCCGTCCTCGTCGGTTGGGACGGAGCCGAACGCGCGAGGATCGGGTACGCGGACCAGGTGCAAGGTCGCGTCGGCGTCCTTCTCAGCGTGGTAGTTCAAAATCTTGCTCAGGTCAGCACCGGACAGCACGTCCCCGTTGAACACCATCGCGTTGTCGAAGCGCAGCTTGTCGGCAACGTTTCGGATCGCGCCCCCGGTACCCAGCGCCTCCTCTTCGACAACGTACTCAATCTCAAGACCGAAGTCGGACCCGTCGCCGAAGTACTCCTCGAACACCTCAGCGCGGTACGACGTCCCCAGCACCACGTGGCGCATCCCCGCCTGGCGGATCCGCGCAAGCAGGTGCGAGAGGAACGGGTGCCCTGCGGTCGGCAACATCGGCTTCGGGGTACTCACCGTCAACGGACGCAGGCGCGTGCCGCGACCACCAACCAAAATGACCGCGTCGGTATTCTCCGGGGTCACGGTGCGGGATGCATTCACGTGGAATCCTTTCAAAGCGTTCTTCTTATTTACTGCGCGAAACAAACAGTGCCGCCCGCACTTTCAAACCGACCCACAGCAGCGCGCGCAGCGGGGCCTGCCACCAGTGCGGGTGACGGTCAGACTGGAAACGATATGCGGAAGTGTGGTGCGCCGGCACCGTGACTCGCTGGAACTTGCTAGCAACATGGCCCTGGTCATGCACGATGACCGAGGAAGGGCAGTACACGTTCTCCCATCCGGCGCGGCGCAAGCGGTCTCCGAAGTCAACGTCCTCGAGGTACATGAAGTAGCGCTCGTCGAACCCGCCAATGACGTCGAAGGCGTCCCACCGCACGAGCAGGCACGCCCCGGAGAGCCAGCCCGCACTGCGCTGGTGATCCATGTGTTGCTCCGCCTTGTACGAGGCAGAAAATGGGTTGGACGGCCACACCTCATATAACAAGGCGTGCCCCACGCCGGTAATGATGCCCGGCACCTCTCGCGCACTCGGGTACAGGTTGCCCTCGCAGTCCTCAATGCGCGGCCCTACGGCGCCCGCCTCCGGCAGCGCGTCCATGCAGGCGCGCAGCGTGTCCACGCTCCCCGGCTGGAACACCACGTCCGGGTTGGAGATCAAGAAGTAGTCACCGTTGATCTCTCCCCGCTCGCGACGTGGCCGCAACTCCCGGACCGCGGCGTTGATCGCAGCGCCGTACCCGATGTTGCCGCGGGTGCGCAGCAGTTCGACGTTGTCGTGTTCACGCGCGGCAGCCTCCGGGGCACCGTCGGTAGAGCCGTTATCTGCACAGATAAGCAGTGTTTGACCCTCGGTGGCGTCGTCAAGCGAAGCGATGAGCTGCGCCAAGTGCTTGCCTGGCGAGTACGTCACCGCCACCACGGCGAGTGGAGCTGTCATAGCTGCCTGCCCCTCCTATCGGTCCTCTCGGCCAGCCTTCATGTACACAATGCGAATCAGCTTACCCATCCAAAAGTGTGAGAAGCATCTTGAACTCGCCCACGCACGTGTCTTTTGTTGTTTTCGCACCCTGTATAATTGCGCCCTGTGACTGACTCCTTGAGGCCTGCGCGCGACATCCAGCCCGCCCCATCGCAGATGCGTGACATCTCGCAGTTGGGGCACCCGGTTGTGAAGACAACCCTTGCGGTGCTGTCTGCCGTTGCGTTGACAGTGTCGGCCGTCGGCTACTTCACTGTCGGCCGGGTCAGCAATCAGCTCAGCGCCTCTGAGCTGCGGATCAACGCGGGACGTGGGCAGAGCGACAAGGACCAGCTCGACGGAGCGATGGACATCCTGCTGGTCGGCTCGGACTCCCGCACTGACGCCCAAGGCAACCCCTTGAGCGAGTCTGAGTTGGCGCACCTCAACGCAGGTATCGCCGATGGTGAGATCAACACGGACACCATCATGATTATCCGTGTGCCCGACGACGGTTCGCGGGCCACGGCAGTCTCCATCCCGCGCGATACGTACGTACACACCGACGACTACGGAAACATGAAGATCAATGGTGTCTACGGTGCGCACGCCGCCGCCAAACGCGAGGAGCTCATCGCCGCGGGCAAGCCAGAGGGCCCGGCACTCGAGCAAGAGGTTGCACGCGCAGGCCAGCTCGGGCTTATCGACGCCATCAATGACCTCACCGGCGTGGAAGTAGACCACTACGCGCAGGTAGGCCTGCTCGGCTTCGTCCTTCTTACGGACGCGGTTGGCGGGGTGGACGTCTGTCTCAACGCCGCGGTCGACGAGCCACTCTCCGGCGCACACTTCCCTGCCGGGCAGCAAACGCTCGACGGCGCTCAGGCGCTGTCCTTCGTGCGGCAGCGCCACGACCTGCCGCGCGGCGACCTCGACCGCATCGTGCGCCAGCAGGCGTACATGGCCTCGTTGGTGCAGAAGGTGCTCTCCGCAGGCACGCTGACAAGCCCAGCGAAACTGCGCGACTTGGCAACCGCGGCGGAGCGCTCGGTCACTCTTGACCAGAGCCTCGACGTGATGCGTTTTGCCCAGCAGATGTCCGGCCTGGCGGGCGGCAACGTCACCTTCACCACCATCCCTGTGACCTCGGTCAACGGTGTCGGCGACTTCGGCGAATCCATCGTGACCGTGGACATCAACGAGGTCCACAGCTTCATGGAGTCCGCAGCCAAGGAACAGGTCCCCGAGGACAGCCAACCTGAGCAAGCTCCCCAGCAGGCCGAAGACTTTGCAGGTGCGCAGGTCTCCGTCCTCAACGCGGGCTCCGTTCCAGGCCAAGCCCGCGCCACCGGCGAGTGGTTGGCCGACGCAGGCATTACGGTCTCCGATGTATCCAACGCAATGGACGGAATCTACTGGGAATCCCAGGTGGTCGCCGCCGACCCCGAAGACCCACGCGCACGCAAGCTCGCCGAGATGCTTGGCGGCGTCCCAGTCACGGCGAACAATGCTCTCGAACCGGGCAGCATCATCGCGGTTGTCGCGGAAGACTACAACGGGCCTGCGAAGGTCGATCCGGAAGATGCCCAACAGCATGTGCCCGTCGGCACACCTGGCGACGATATCAGCGGAATGAGTCTGGGCCCGGAGATCGACGCTGGCGGCCAGGGGCCTCGCTGCGTGAACTAGCTTGGCCACCTATGCTTGGCTGCCATGAGTATGCTGGCACGCTTATTGCAGGAAGACCCCGCCACACCACGCCTGACCGTCTACGACGAGTCACAGGGCAGCCGCATGGAATTTTCTGCGCTGACTCTGGACAACTGGCTAAGCAAAGTGGGCAACTTGCTGGACGAGGAATTCGACCTCGAGGGCTCTGACCCCATTGTGATCGACCTTCCAGTGTCCTGGCAGGCTGCGGTGATCGCGCTTGGCGCCTACAACATTGGGCGTCGCCCGGTCTTCGCGAGCACAGGCGACGATGTCCCGCTCGTGTTTACCGTGACGGAGCGCGTCGACACCTGGGCTGATGCGGACGAGTGCGTCGTTGTATCAAGGGACCCCTTCGGGCGCGGCGTCGTCGAATCAGGCGGCACGTTGCCACTTGGAACCGTGGACTTCAGTCCCACGGTGCGCAGCTACGGCGACCAGTACTTTGGACAGACTGCAGACATCGCGCAGTGGTCACAAGCGGCTCCTCAGGGGGCTGAGCAGCCCGCCTCCCCCCAACGGGTATTGATTGCCGGTTGGAACAGCGCCGAAGAATTCGAACAGCGCGTGCTTGCCCCGCTGGCTGGGGGCGGTTCGGTCGTCGTGGTGACAGGCGGAACGGAAACACCTGGTAAAGACAGGATCGCAGCCATCGCCCAGGCGGAACACGTAAACCACATACAACCGGACATTTAACCCCGTTTTCTCCCCCGTTCGTAGGTAATTCGGCAGATTTCTGCGCGCCCGGGTCCAGTTTTTCACTAGATTGAAGACACCGAATTCACACGAGTCACACATGACCCAACGAAAGGCGGATGAATGAAACTCCGTACGACTGGTGCAACCCTCTGTGCAATTGCGCTCGCTGGCGCAGCTCTGACCGGTTGCTCTTCTGACAACGAGGCAGCGGACACCAACAAGGACTCCGGCACCTCCGCTTCCGAGGGCGGCGCAGAGCGCGGCCCGATCACGTTCGCCATGGGCCGCAATGACACGGACAAGCTCAAGCCGATCATCGAGAAGTGGAACGAGGCCCACCCAGATGAGCAGGTCACCCTCTCTGAGCTCGCCGGCGAGGCCGACGACCAGCGCGATACGCTCGTGCAGTCCCTCCAGGCGGGTAACGCCGACTACGACGTGATGGCCCTCGACGTTGTGTGGACGGCCGACTTCGCAGCGAACCAGTGGCTCGAGCCACTCGAGGGCGATTACGCCATCGACACCTCCGGCTTGCTGCAGTCCACCGTCGACTCCGCAACGTACGGCGGCAAGCTCTACGCCCTGCCGCAGAACACGAACGGCCAGCTGCTGTTCCGAAACGTCGACAAGGTCCCAAGCGCGCCTGACACCTTCGATGACGTCATTGCCGCCTGCAAGGAGGTCGAGGGAGACTGCCTGACCACCCAGCTCAAGCAGTACGAGGGCCTGACCGTCAACACGCTCGGCTTCATCAACGGCTGGGGCGGCAGCGTCCTTGACGACGCCGGCGAGCCAACCGTCGAGTCCGACGCCGCAAAGGCCGGACTGCAGGCACTCGTTGACGCGTACAACGACGGCGTCATCGCCAAGAGCTCTACGGCAGCAACCGAGGAGGAAACCAACCTCGCGTTCACCGAGGGCAACACCGCCCTGGCGATCAACTGGCCGTACATGTACACCAACGCCCAGGAAGCTGGCGTGAACTTTGAGGTCCAGCCGCTGGTTGGCAAGGACGGCGTGGGTGTTTCCACCCTCGGTGGCTACAACAACGGCATCAACGTCAACTCCAAGCACAAGCAGACCGCGAAGGACTTCATCGAGTTCATCATCAACGAAGACAACCAGCTCTCGTTCGCTGAAGCATCCTTCCCACCAGTGCTCGCATCGATCTACGACGACGCCGAGCTGGTTGCAAAGCACCCATACCTGCCAGCACTGAAGGTTTCGCTGGAGAACGCGCAGCCTCGCCCGGTTTCCCCGTTCTACCCTGCGATCTCGAAGGCTATCCAGGACAACGCCTACGCAGCACTGACCGCCGGTAAGAGCGTCGATGACGCCACCGCCGACATGGCAGCTGCTATCAAGCAGGCTTCCTAATACGATACGTCGTATGAGCAGAACGCCCGCCCGGACTGTGTTCGGGCGGGCGTTATAGTTCGTATATCTCCATCTTCCCGTCTACTTTGCAAAGGCCCGCGATGAGCACATCTCCATCCAAGCCTCGCGATACCACGAAGGCAGCAGCGCTCGTCGCGCCCGCCTTGCTGGTGTTGGCGGTGGTGATCGGCTACCCGATCGTCCGCGCAATATGGCTTTCATTCCAGTCCAACCGGCACCTCGACGCCTCTACCGGAGTGTTCGTCGATGGTGGCTTTGCTGGCGTCGATAATTACTTGTACTGGCTGTCGAACCGCTGTATGACGCCGTCGGGCGTGGTGGGTGCCTGCCCTCCTGGCGTGCTTGCGACCGACTTCTGGCCAGCAGTGTCGGTGACACTCTTCTTCACCGTGGTCACCGTCGCCTTGGAGACAGTGCTCGGTATCGGGATGGCCATCATCATGAACCGGCCGTCGCGCGCCCGCGGTCTGATCCGCGCGGCCGTACTCATCCCTTGGGCGATCCCAACCGCGGTGACCGCGAAGTTGTGGCAGTTCATGTTCGCACCGAGCGGTATCGTGAACTCGCTGCTGGGCGCGAGCGTGGCGTGGACAACTGACCCGTGGGCGGCACGCTTCGCGGTGATCATCGCCGACGTGTGGAAGACCACGCCGTTTATGGCGCTGCTCATCCTCGCAGGCCTGCAGATGATTCCGAAGGATGTCTACGAGGCCGCGCGCGTCGACGGCGCCTCCGCATGGCAGACTTTCACCAGCATCACCCTGCCGTTGGTGCGGCCAGCGCTCATGGTGGCGGTGCTCTTCCGTACGCTCGACGCGCTGCGCATGTACGACCTGCCGGTCATCATGATTTCGGGCTCCTCGAACTCCCCTACCGCGACAATTTCGCAGCTGGTGGTTGAGGATATGCGTCAGGGCAACTTCAACTCGGCCTCGGCGCTGTCGACTCTCATCTTCCTGCTGATCTTCGCGGTTGCGTTCGTCATGGTGCGGTTCCTCGGAGCGAACGTTGGTGGCGCGAACGAACAGCGTGAAGCCCGGCGCGCGAAGCGCAAGCAGGAGAAGAAGGAGTCGAAGAAGGAGGTGGCAGCGCGATGAAACGACTCGGCCACTACGCAGGCATCATCTTCATCATGTTCTGGGGGCTCGCCCCGTTTTATTGGATGGTGATCACGGCGCTGCGGGACAAGCGGTTCACGTTCGATACCACGCCGTGGCCCACGCACGTCACCCTCGAGAACTACCGGGACGCGCTGGCCACGGACGCCGGCAATGACTTCCTCGGGGCGATTTTCAACTCGCTGATTATCTCGTTGGCGACGACGGCGTTGGCGGTCGCCGTGGGCGTGTTCACCGCCTACGCGCTTGCTCGCCTGGACTTCCGCGGCAAGGGATTCATCACGGGCATCATTTTGGCGGCCTCGATGTTCCCTGGCATTGCGCTTGTCACTCCCCTGTTCCAGCTGTTCGGTGACCTCGGGTGGATCGGCACATACCGTGCCATGATCATCCCGAACATCTCATTCGCCCTCCCCCTGACTATCTACACGCTGGTGTCGTTCTTCCAGCAACTTCCTTGGGAGCTCGAGGAAGCAGCGCGTGTCGACGGCGCCTCCCGCGGCCAGGCATTTCGCCTCATCTTGCTGCCGTTGGCAGCACCGGCCATCTTCACGACGGCCATCCTGGCGTTTATCACCACCTGGAATGAATTTATGTTGGCGCGCCAGCTGTCGTCCACGGCGACTGAACCTGTCACCGTCGCAATTGCACGATTCTCGGGGCCGAGCGCCTTCGAGTACCCGTACGCTGCGATTATGGCGGCGGGCTCGCTGGTGACGATTCCGCTGATCATCATGGTGCTGGTATTCCAGCGCCGTATTGTGTCTGGCCTCACAGCCGGCGGCGTGAAGGGCTGACTTAACTTTTTCTTATGTCTAGATTAAGCTGTATTCACTTTATTACTTCCCGCCCCTAGAAAGAGCAGCTATGCACCACACCACACTCCGAATCGCGACGGCAACCGCACTCGCATCCTCCCTGGTACTGAGCGGCATGACTGGCACGGCACACGCCGAAACCACCGCAACGGTGCACACCAACGCCGATAACAACGGCACGACAGTGACCACCAACGTCACCACCAACACCACCGCAAACGGTGGTGTGACCAAGGAAGAAGCAAACGCGCTTGAGGTCGCCGGAGTTGTGGTTGGGCTCTTGGCAGTACTCGGGGCCCTGATGGCCGGGTGGCTATACTTCGCTGCCCCGCACATGGGCCTGAACTTCGGCCCCCGCCTCTAACGAGTGCAACGGCCCTCACAGCGCCAGGATCTGCTCTGGCAAACAATCATTGGGTTCGTAGGGTTCTTCACCCTGCTCGCCTTCGTACAGGCCGCCATCAACATCACAAAGCCCGAGCCATCAATCTGGCCGGGCCTCGTTCTTGCCGCCTTCGTCGCAGCACTGTGGTGGCTGATTCGCCGGTGGCGCCAGTAGCGCGCAGGCGAAGACTAAATCACTCCTCGCCGAGCAGACGCTCACGCAGCGCGGCGTCCTTACGCTCAACTTCAGCCGCCATGTCGGACTGGTACTTCGCCGGCGATTAATGCGTCTACGAGTATCATGCCACCCACAATAAACACCCACACGCTGCACAAACAAGCGATTGTGAGAAGCATTCCACTTTCAGCTCAAAAGAGAACCGGCAGCCCAATCCATACGCCTAATATAGGTCTGGTTTTTGCCGCTGCGATCGTGCGCAGGGCAGGATTCGCGCTGTGCTAGTGTCACCAATGTGACACGGGGTGCACCCCGAAGTGGTGCTGAGATCAGACCCGTCGAACCTGCTCTAGCTCAACCTAGCGAAGGGATGTCCCACATGAATGCACCTGCCCTGCCCCGCATCCTCACGATTGCTGGCACCGACCCGACCGGAGGCGCAGGCGTCCAAGCCGATATCAAATCCATCCAGGCCGCCGGCGGCTTTTCCTACAGCGTAGTGACCTCGCTGGTCGCCCAGAACACCACCGGTGTGCAGGAGATTTTCACCCCGCCGATCGACTTTCTGCGCACACAGCTGCGCTCCGTCACCGATGATGTGGCGGTCGACGCGATCAAGATCGGCATGCTCGGCACCACCGAAATCATCGAGGTCGTGCGCGAATTCCTCACCACACACGCACGAGAGGCCGCGGTGGTGTTGGATCCGGTGATGGTGGCGTCGTCAAGCGATAGGCTCCTGACGCCCGAGGCGGAAGTCGCGCTGCGCGAGCTCGCCTCGCTTGCCGACATCATCACGCCCAACCTCCCCGAACTCGCCGTCCTCACCGGCGAAGACCCGGCCACCGACTTCGACACCGCGATCGCGCAGGCGCAGGGGCTGGCGAAAAAGCTGGACACAACCGTGATTGTCAAGGGCGGGCACCTCACCGGCCCGCGCGCAGACAACGCCGTGGTGACCGCCGAGCGCGTGCACCACGTGTCGGTAAGCCGCGTGAACACGAAGAACACGCACGGCACGGGCTGCTCTTTTTCCTCGGCGCTGGCGACGCGCCTGGGCGCCGGCTTCGATACGTCGGCGGCGACCGAGTGGGCGTCGCGCTGGCTGTACGAGGCGATTGCGCACGCCGACGCGCTCGCCGTTGGACACGGCCGCGGCCCCGTCGACCACGGGCACGTCGGCCGCCGCATGCAGCGCGCCGCCGACTGCAACCCCGAGCGCTTCCTGCGCATCGACGCCCCACCAACCGCGCCACTCGCCACGCCTGCTGGCCCGTACACCCAGGCGCTGTGGGACGCCTCGGCGCCGTACCTCACCGCGATTATGGAGCTGCCGTTCATCCGCACGCTTGCCGACGGCACCCTCGACCACGCCGACTTCATGTTCTACCTCGAGCAGGACGCCTACTACCTGACCAAGTACGCGCGCTCGCTGCACGCGCTTGGCGGCGCGTGGGCAAAGGATGCGGACGCCGCGATCACCGACGAGCAAGAGATGCAACGCACCTGGCTCGCCGATCTTGGCCGCGAGACGCTGCCGTCGCCGGTCACACGCGCCTACACCGATTTCCTGCTCGCCTCCGCCCTCGGCGAGTCGGCGGCGATCGGGCAGGCGGCGGTGCTGCCCTGCTACTGGCTCTACTACGAGGTCGGCGCGCGCCTCGCGGAGCACAACCACGCCTCGCATCCCTACCACGACTGGCTGGCCACCTACTCGGGCAACGGTTTCTACGAGGCGGTGCGCGGCGCGATCGACCGCTGCGAGGCCACCCTTGAGGCGAACCCCGACGCCCTGGACGCGGCGGTGCGCGCGTGTGCGGTCGCCTCGCGCTACGAGCGCGATTTCTTCGACCAGGCCGACCGCGCGTGGGTGGTGCGCGATGCCTAAGTCGCTCGACCTACGCTGCTATTTCGTCACGGGCCAGCCTACCGCCGATGTCGCGCGCGTCGCCGCCGAAGCCGCGGCCGGCGGGGCGGGCGTGATCCAGGTGCGCAGCAAGCCGATCGCCAAAGCCGACCTCGAGCGTCTCGCGTGCGAGGTCGCCGATGCGGTCGCCGCGGCGAACCCGCGCACGCGCGTGCTTATCGACGACAACGTTCCCCTCGCCGCCCGCCTCATGCGCACCCACCACATCCACGGCGCGCACATCGGCCAGGACGACATGGACCCGCGCGCCGCGCGCGAACTGCTCGGGCCGGACGCGATCCTCGGACTGACCACCGGCACGCTCGCACTGGTGGAGGCGGCGAACGCGTACGCCGACGTGATCGATTACGTCGGCGCGGGCCCCTTCCGCCCGACCCCGACGAAGGACTCCGGCCGCGCCCCGCTTGGCCTCGACGGCTACCCGGCGCTGGTCGAGGCCTCGCAGGTACCGGTCGTGGCGATCGGCGACGTACACGCCACGGATGCCGCCGCGCTTGCCGCCACGGGCGTGGCCGGCGTGGCGATCGTCCGCGGTTTCATGCACGCTGAGGACCCGCGCGCGATGGCGGCGGGTATCGTCAAGGATTTCGAGGAAGCGTCGTGAGTAGTTTCGAGCACGTCATCGTCGGCGCCGGCATCATCGGCCTGACCACCGCGTTCGAGCTCACACGCCGCGGGGTGGATCCCCGCAGGATCGCGCTGGTGGACCCGGCCCCGGCAAGCGGCGCGACCAACGTGGCCGGCGGCATGCTCGCCCCGGCCGCGGAAGTGCAGTACCGCCAGGAGCCGCTCTATCCGCTGATGTTGGAGTCGGCGGCGCTCTATCCTTCGCTGATCGCAGACCTGCCGGGCATCGAGGTTGGGTACCGCACCGAGTCGACCTTCGTGGTCGCCGCCGACCGCGCCGACGCTACCCACCTGCGCGAGCTCACCGAGCACCAGCACGCCCACGGCATGGACGTCGACCGCCTCACGCTGCGCCAGGCGCGGGCGCAGGAGCCGGGCCTAAGCCCCCAGCTGGCCAGCGTGGTGGAGATCCCCGGCGACCACCAGGTCAACCCGCGCATGTTCGCCGCCGCTCTGCTGCGCGAGCTTGCATCGCGCGGCGTGACGCTGGTTCGCGAGCAGGCCACAGCACTGCGCTGGGAGGGCGAAACCTGCGTGGGCGTCGAAACCAGCACCGGCAGCCTGCGCGGCGACACCATCTACGCGTGCAACGGTCTCGGTGCCAGCGCGCTCGGTCTGCCGCTGAACCTGCGACCGGTGCGCGGCGACATGCTGCGTCTTACCGGCCGCATGCCGGTCGGCCGGGTCGTGCGCGCCTTCGTCGAGGACCGCCCCGTCTACATCATCCCGCGCACCGACGGCACCATCGCCGTGGGCGCAACCAGCCGCGAAGACGCGCGCGTGCGGCCCGCCGTCGATGGCGTGTATACGCTGCTTCGCGACGCCATCCGCGTCGTCCCCGCCATCGAGGACTGCGAGCTGGTTGAGGCGCTCGTCGGCAATCGCCCAGGCACGCCCGACGACCTGCCCTACCTGGGGCTGCGCGGCGAGAACCTGGTGGTCTCCACCGGTTATTTCCGCCACGGCATCCTGCTGGCAGCGCTCGGCGCGCGCGTCGGCGCCGACCTCGGGCTGGACCGCGAAACCACCGTCGATATTTCCGACTGCGACCCCGGCCGCCACGAACTGTAAAGGAGCATCATGCGCATCATCATCAACGAGAAGCCCCATACCTTCGACACCGCGCCGACTGTGCGGTCGCTGGTCGAGGAGGTCGTCGGCCACGCAGAAGGCGTCGCCGTCGCTGTCAATGGCAAGGTTGTGCCCGCAAGTCGCTGGGACAGCTCGCTTGCCGACGCCGACACCGTCGACATCCTCACCGCCGTCCAAGGAGGCTAGACGTGCTGAACATCGCCGACAAGAAATTCGACTCCCACCTGATCATGGGCACCGGCGGGGCGACCAGCCAGCAGTTGCTCGAGGACGCGCTGGTGGCCAGCGGCACGCAGCTGACCACCGTGGCGATGCGTCGGCATGCCGCCCGCACCAATGGCGGCGAGAGCGTCTTCGAGATGCTCACCCGGCTCGGCATCGATCCCCTGCCGAATACTGCGGGCTGCCGCACCGCCCGCGACGCGGTGCTCACCGCGCAACTGGCGCGCGAGGCGCTCGGCACGAACTGGGTCAAGGTGGAGGTCATCGCGGACGAGCACACGCTGCTGCCGGACGTCGTCGAGCTTGTCGACGCCTGCGAGCTCCTCGTCGCCGAAGGCTTCGTCGTGCTTGCCTACACCTCCGACGACCCGGTCGTCGCCGCCCGCCTGGAGCAGGTTGGGGTGCATGCGGTGATGCCGCTCGGCTCTCCGATCGGCACCGGCCTTGGCATTTTGAACCCGCACAACATCGAGCTGATCTGCGCGCGTGCGCAGGTGCCCGTGCTTCTCGACGCCGGCGTCGGCACCGCTTCCGACGCCACCTTGGCCATGGAACTCGGCTGCGACGGCGTGCTGCTCGCCAGCGCGGTCAACCGTTGCCAGGACCCGGTCGCGATGGCGCGTGCGATGCGACACGCGGTCGAGGCTGGCCGGCTCGCGCGGGATGCGGGTCGGATTCCGCGGCGGACGCATGCGGAAGGGGCGTTGGCGTCGTCAAGCTTTGATGGCCTAGCGAGCTGGGCGGATGAGGTCCTATGAGCCTGCCTCACGCTGAGCTGCGGCGCACCGCGCGCCAAACGCTGCTGCCCGGCTTCGGGCTAGCGGGCCAAGAGGCGCTGAACCGCGCGCGGGTGCTTGTCATCGGCGCGGGCGGGCTCGGCTGCCCGGTGATGCAGGCGCTGGCGGCCACAGGTGTCGGCACGATCACGGTGATTGATGATGACGTGGTGGATGACACCAACATCCACCGCCAGATTCTGTTTAGCGCCTCCGACGTGGGCCGGCCCAAGGTGGAGGTGGCAGCCGAGCAGCTGCGCCGACACCGCGCAGACGCCACGATCGTGCCGCTGCGCAAGCGCCTCGACACCTCCAACGCACCTGGGCTGTTCCGCGAGCACGACCTGGTCATCGACGGCTCCGATACCTTCACCACGAAATTCCTCGCCGGCGACGCCGCAGAACTCACCGGCACGCCCCTGGTGTGGGGCTCGGTGCTGCGCTTCCACGGCGAGCTCGCGCTGTGGTACTCCGGACCGGATGCACGCGGGGTCGGGCTACGCGACCTCTACCCCACCCACCCGGCACCCGAGGACACTCCGGACTGCGCCACCGCCGGCGTGCTCGGGGTGACGACCTCGGTCGTCGGCGGGCTGATGGCCACGGAGGCCGTGAAATACCTCGCGGGCATGGACGCCGAGGTCGGTGTGCTCCATGTCTACGAGGCGCTCGCCGGGACGCTCCGGCGCTTCGAGGTCGCTGCCGACCCGCAGCGCGAGCTGGTCACCGAACTCGTCGCCGAAGCTGCCCCGTGTATGCTGCCGCCAGACGGCGAGAAAACGCGCCTACTCGCGCAGGTCGCGGATGGTCACGCCACAGCGCTGGACGTGCGCGAACTCGGTGAAAAAGCGATCAAGGACCTGCCGCACGCGTCCTTCCACCTGCCGGCCTCGGTGTGGCGCGAAGACCCGGACGCCGCGCTTACGCTCCTCGACGAGCTGCGTGGCGCGGGCGAGGTCGTGGTCTACTGCGCCTCCGGCAAGCGCTCGGCCGATTTCGTTGCGCGCTTCGGCGAGGCTGCCGCCGCGCGCGGCCTCACTCTGCACAGTTTGCCGGGCGGGGTCTAGCGACCCCTAACGACGCTGCGCCGCTGCGATCTCGGAAGTGTTCTGCGCCGTCTTGATCGCCGAGACCATGAATTCGAGGGTGACGCGCGCGCTGATCAATGAGAACAGCGCGAAAAGCGTACCGAAGAGAAGGAAGCCGATCAGCATGAGCAGGCCGGTGCCAAAACCAACACTGAACGTAGCCAGCGACACCAAAAGGCCGAAGACCCCAGCACAGTCCGATGAAGACTGCGGAGATCAGGTAGATCACGCGGGCGAACTTCAGGGTGATGTACTGGGAGAAGGAGAAGTCGAAAAGCGCGGAGAAGAAGCCGTCGGCGGTCTGCTTGCTTTGCGCGGCGTTGAAGTTGGCGGTCATGGGTGTTCCCTTTCAGTCGTATTACAGGTGCACTACGAACTTATACCCGGGTTAACGCGCTCCCGCTTCGTTTATCCAGGTTGGTTACTCAGTCAGCAGGCTTTCGCCTCTGGCTTCCAGGAGTTGTTCCATCTCGTGCATCTCAGCGGTTTGCACGTCGACCATTTGTTGAGCCAGTTCCACGAGAGGCTGGTAGCCGCCGTTGTCGATTTGGTCTTGGGTCATGGCAACGGCACCCGCGTGATGGAAGTGCATGAGCTGGAGGAACCGGGTGTCTGCTTCCTCGCCCGAAAGTGATTTCAGCTGGTCCATCTGTTCTGGAGTGATCATGCCATTGGCAATGTGTGGGGCGTGATGTGCCATCAAGTCACCCTGGTCCCATTGTTCAGCCCAGTCGACCATGGTGTCGATTTCTTCTTGTTGCCCGATTTTAATCCGTTCGGCCAAGTCCGCGGTGGCTTCGCTGATGCCATCGGCGGCCAGGATGATCTCGCTCATGTCCACGGCTTGCTGGTGATGCGGTGTCATCATCGCGAGAAAATGCAAATCGACCCCATTGACTTCTGCGGGTTGGTTGGCCCCGGCAGTCACTGCGGCACCGTCCTTGTCGGTCTGGGGCGCGTCTGTGGCGTCTTGGCCATCTCCGGCGCATGAAGCCACGCTGGCCCCCAGTACTGCAACGGTGATCAAGCCGGTGATGCGGCGATGTAAGTGTGTCATGAATGGAGCCTTCCTAGGACTGAAGCACATGGCACCAAAAGTAGCACCATCGGATGTACTCTAGCGCATTTTGTGCATAAGGCGTCGCCACACAACCCGCGCCGCGGAGTGCGGCAACGCAACGAGCTCGCGCGCGTAGTTCTTCGGCCGGGAGCGGCGCGGGGTGCGCGCAGGCACCATCTCCACTGGAATCCCCAGGTGCCAGGCCCACACGCGCGTGCGGCGCACGTGGAAGTTGCTGGTCACCACGATCAGCCGCGGCGCGTGCGGGAACAACGCGCGGGTACGCTCGAGGTTTTCGTTCGTCGACGACGCATGGGGCTCCTGAATGATCAGTTCACGGGGCACGCCGCGCTCGACAAGCCAGCGAGCCATCACGGCCGCCTCCCCGCGGCCGGTGACCACGATGGCGCGCCGCACGCCAGCGTGCGCGTCCGTCCGCCAGCGGAGCAGTGCGCTGCAGAGCCGGGCGTGCAGCATGCGCGACGGGTGGCCGTCGACAATTCGCGCACCCAGCACCACGATGGGACTGCTACTCACCCAGCAACCGGCTGCGCAGCGCGGCATCCTTACGCTCAACTTCGGCCGCCATGTCGGCCTGGTACTTCGCCATCTTGTCCACTAGTTCCGGATCCCCGGCACCGAGCATCCGAACAGCAAGCAGGCCCGCGTTCTTCGCGCCGCCGATAGACACCGTCGCGACTGGAACACCCCCTGGCATCTGCACGATGGAAAGCAGAGAATCCAGCCCGTCAAGGTCCTTCAATGCGCGAGGGATACCGATGACTGGCAGTGGCGTTGCCGCGGCAACCATCCCCGGCAGGTGGGCTGCCCCACCGGCGCACGCAATGATGACCTGGATGCCACGTTCATGTGCTTGCTTCGCATAGGCAAGCATCTTCTCAGGGGTGCGGTGCGCGGAGACCACCCCGACCTCAAACGGCACCCCGAACTCCGCAAGTACCTCTGCGGCAGGCGCAACCGTGTCCCAGTCCGAATCCGAGCCCATGATGAGGCCAACGCGTGCGTTCATGAAGAAACTCTCCTCCTGTTAGTACCAGTTCGCGTGAACAATAAAGTGCGCGGCGTGCTGCGCAATTGCCAAGGTGGACGTGGCGTCGTAGCCGGTGACGTTGACGTGTCCCATCTTGCGCCCAGGGCGCCAGCTCTTGCCGTACAGGTGCACCTTGGCCTCCGGGTAGCGGCGCATCACCTCGATGACGCGCTGCTCCATCGGCATCTGCGGATCCTCCTCCGCACCGAGAGTGTTCACCATCACCGTGACCGGCTCGAGCGTGTCCACGGACCCGAGCGGCCAGTTCAGGACCGCGCGCAGGTGCTGCTCAAACTGGGAGGTCACGCAGCCGTCCTGCGTCCAGTGCCCCGTGTTGTGCGGGCGCATCGCAAGCTCGTTGACCAGAATTTTCGACGCCCCGTCCTCCCCGATGCACTCGAAGAGCTCAACGGCGAGCACGCCCGTAACGTCAAGCTTGGTCGCAATATTGGTGGCAAGATCACGGCACTGTTTCGCCACATCAGCCGGCAGTTCTGGCGCTGGAGCAATCGCGATATGGCAGACGCCGTCCGCCTGCCGTGACTCGACGACGGGCCACGCCTTGACCTCGCCGTCCCGGTTGCGCGCCACCATCGCGGAAAGTTCGCGGGCGAAGTTCACCTTTTCTTCCGCGTAGAGCACAACGCCCTTCTCAAGCAGATCGGTGACCAGCTGCTCGCACTCTTGCAGGGTCTCTGGGAACCAGACGCCGTGCCCGTCGTAGCCTCCGCGCGTCGCCTTGACGCACACGCGGCCGTCGACAAGCTTCCAGAACTCGCGGGCGTCCTCCACCGAGTCGAACTTCGCAAACGGCGGCACCGGTGCCCCCAGCTCCTTGAGCTTGGTGCGCTGCTCAAGCTTGTCCTGGGCGTAAATCAGCGCCTGGGGGCGCGGCTCCACGTTGTAACCTTCGTCCAGCAGGCGCTGCAGGAACTCGTTTGGGACGTGTTCGTGGTCGAACGTAATCGCCGAGGCACCCTGAATGGTCGCGTGCAGGTCGTCGAAGTTGGTGTAGTCACCAAGCTGGACGTCACCAAACACCTGGGCGGCCGAGGCGTCCGGGGCGCCTGCAAGCACCCTGGGCTGCAGTCCAAGTTCGATGGCTTCCGTGTGCATCATTCTGGCAAGCTGACCGTCACCGATAACGGCAACTCTGGGCATTCCTTGAGCGTCTCTCACAACGAACTACCTTAGCCTTATGGGCGCTACGATGTGGGCATGACTGAAACGAATCCCGCGATTGTTCGCCACACCATCTTCCAGAACTCACTGATGACCGCGCTTCTCGACGGCATCTACGAAGGCGAACTGACCATCGGAGACATCCTCGGCAAAGGGAACTTCGGCCTTGGCACCTTCGACGGGCTCGACGGAGAGATGATCATTCTCGACGGCGTCTGCTACCAGCTCACCAGCGACGGCAAAGCGCGCGTCGCCAGCCTTGACCAACGCACGCCGTTTACCGTCGTGACGAACTTTGTGCCGCGCATCCGCGTCGACGCGCCGAAAGGCATGCGCCGCGCGGAACTTGCCGAGTTCATCGACGCGCTCGAGCCGAGCCACAACTTCTTCTACGCCGTCAGAATCACCGGCACCTTCGACGAGGTGGTCACCCGCACCGTGACCAAGCAGGAGAAACCGTACCGCCCCATGACGGAGGCCATCGGCGATGACGCCGAGCACCACTTCACCGACGTACACGGCATCATCGGCGGCTTCCGCACGCCCGCCTATGCCAAAGGCATCGGGGTGCCCGGCTGCCACGTCCACTTCATTGACGACGCCCGCACAGCCGGCGGCCACGTGCTCGACTACACCATTAACGACGCCATCATCGAGCTGTGCCCCGCCACCGACATGGATCTGCACCTGCCGATCACGGCAGACTTCCAGGCAGGCAGTCTCAGCCCGAGCGACCTGGATAGCCAGCTGCACACAACGGAAATTAAGGAGTAGTTAGCGGCGGCGCAGGCTCTCGTCCAGCGCACGCTCCACCGCACGCGCCTTGCCTACCTGCGGGAAGAACACCGGCTGGTCGAACCCCCACAGGGCGATGGACAGCCCGCCGCGCTGGCGTCGAAAAGAATGAATCTGACGCAGCGGAATGGAATCGACCGCACCGCGCGCCGAGCGGGCGAGGATGCGGCGGTCGGTGAGCAGGAAACGCTGGCGGCGGTGGCGAACCACCGGCAACACGAAGCGCCACACCGACAGCAGCGCCCACACCGCAACCACGATGTTGTGCGCCTGGGGGTTCACAAACGGGGTGACGTCCATCCAGCCGATGGCAATCCAGGCGATCCCGGTGATCACGATGAGCTCGAGCAACGGGAAAATGAGGCTCGTTAACGGCGGGTTCGTGTCGGCGAGGACGGTCTCGCCCTCTGCCAGCTGAAACTTCACCCGCGACTGTTGCACGGCACAGATCCTACTGTTTCGGCCGGAGGTGGTGCACATCTCCGACGCTGTACGTCGTGCCGTCGATGATCACTTCGCCCTCGTCGTTGACGCCATCGACGGTGCCGACCACCTCGCCGTTGTGCAGCTCAATGCGCACGTGCTGCCCAATCGTGCTGCACACCTTGCGGTAGTCGGCGAGCAGCTGCGGGTCACGCTGTTGCCACTGCGCGAAACGCTCACCCATCGCGCACAGTACCTGCGTGGTGAAGTCCACGAAGTCGACGTCGATGCCCTCAAGGTTCAGCGCCGTTGCGGTGGGAATGGGCAACTGCTCACGCTCAAAGTTGAGGTTGATGCCGATGCCGACCACTACGCGCCCGTCCGCAAGCCCGGAGAGAATCCCCGCGAGCTTCTTCCCGCCGATCTGCACGTCGTTCGGCCACTTGAGCTGGGCCTGCGGCACGACGTCGGTCACCGCGACGCCCGGCGCGATCGACAGCAGCCCAAACGGTGGCGGGTTGTCGTCGATAGGCAGCACCATGCTCATCGCCAGCTGCGCACCCTTCGGGCTGACCCACTTGCGACCAAGCCTTCCGCGCGACGCCGTCTGCTCCCCCGCGATGAGCACGGTGCCGGGTTCGCCTTTGTTGAGGAGATCGTCGTTCGTCGACCCGGTGGTTTCCACCCAGCGCACCACCGGCCAATACTTTTCGACGCCCCGCTGGAGCCTGCTCAGTTCTTCAGCATTCATGTTGACCTAATCTAGCGCTACTGTTAGACACATGACGATTCAACGTTTCCTCCGCAAGGCCCTCATCCCGACGTTCGGGGTGGCCGGTATCCTGCACTTCATCAAACCAGAACCTTTCGACTCCATCGTTCCCGAGGCCCTCCCAGGTGAGGCCCGGACGTATACCTACACGTCCGGCGCCGCGGAGTTGGCAGCTGCTGTGCTGCTGGCCGCGCCCAAGCTTGGCCCGGCTTCGCACGCCGGGCATCAGAAACGTGCGCCGAAGCTGCGCAAACTCGGTGGTGGCTTCGCAGCAGCGCTCTTGCTGGCCGTGTGGCCTGCGAACTTCGAGATGGCCCGCCAGTGGCGCAACAAGCCGTGGCAAAAGCAGGTGATCAGCATCGGTCGACTTCCGCTGCAGCTGCCGCTGATCTCAGCTGCGTGGAGCATTTTCAAGGACCCGAGCATGCGCTAAGCGCGTTGCCCGTGCCGTGTTAGCGTCCTGGCACCTGAAACATAAGGGCCCCGCCGCGCGATTTATAATGTGGTTTTCTTTCCGTGCTAGTTAGACTGAGGCGATATGGGCGATAAATCTTCTTCCAAACCTGATATGTCGACGACTGCAGGCCGCATCCAAGATCTGCGCAACCGGCTCGATGAGGCCCAGGCGCCGCTTGGCCAGGACGCGATCGACGCGGTCCACGATGCGGGGGACCTGACCGCGCGTGAGCGCGTCGAGCGTTTGCTGGACGCGGGCTCCTTCGTGGAGGTCGACGCGCTGGCACGCCACCGCGTCGAGGCGTACAAGATGGACCGCACCAAGCCGTCGACGGATGGTGTCGTGGCCGGCTATGGCCTCATCGACGGCCGCCGCGTCTGCGTGTTCTCCCAGGATGCCACCATTTTCGACGGCGGTATCGGCGAGGTGTACGCCGAGAAGATCCTCAAAGTCTACGAGCTGGCCGCAAAGACTGGCGTGCCGGTGATCGGGTTCTACGACTCGCTCGGCCCGCGCTGGCAGGAGGGCGTCGTCACGGCGCATATGCAGGCGAAGATCCTGCGTGCCGCGACGCAGGCTTCTGGCCTGGTGCCGCAGATCGCCGTGGTTGCCGGTGAGGTGGCCACGTTTGCTGCCACCACCGTCCCACTGGCCGATATGCGCATCATGGTCGACGGCGCGAGCCTGCACCTAGCTGCGACCGATGTGGCTTCCAAGGTCGCTGGCAGCGAGGTGACCGCGGAGCAGCTTGGCGGCGCCGACGTCCACGCGGCCACCACCGGTGTGGCCAACATCCGCGTCAGCACCGATGAGCAGGCTGTCGACGAGGTACGCAAGCTCGTGAGCTACCTGCCGCTGAACAACCGCGCGGCTGCTCCCGTGGCTGACGTCGCAGAGGGCGCTGATGCCAGCGTGCTTGATTCCCTGGTTCCCGACGAGGACGCCCAGCCATACGACATCACCACCGTCATCGAGACGATCACCGACGGCGACTTCTACGAGCTCGGCGGCGCCCACGCCGGCAACGTCGTCACCGGGTTCGCGCACATTGACGGTCGGGCGCTCGGCATCGTTGCCACGCAGCCAAGTGTGCTCGCTGGCTGCCTGAGCGCCGACGCCGCCCGAAAGGCCGCGCGCTTCATCCGCACCTGCGACGCCTTTAACCTGCCACTGCTGCACATCGTGGACTGCCCAGGCTTCGTCCCGACTGTTGAGGAAGAACAGGCAGGCGCGCTGTCCGCGGCCTCCACCCTGGCGTACGCCTTCGCTGAGGCCCAGGTGGGCACCATGACTGTGATCACGCGCAAAGCACTCGGCACCGCCTACTCGGTGCTCGGCTCGAAGGGGCTGGGCGCTGACTTGGTCTTTGCGTGGCCGACCGCACAGATCGCGCTCGCTGACGCCCCGACGGCTGCTGAGGCTTTGGGCGTCGATACGCAGGCGTACGAGGAAGAAAACCTCAACCCCTACGTCGCTACCGAGCGCGGCCTTGTCGACGCCGTCATCGCACCTAGCGACACCCGCGCCCAGGTCGTGGAGGGCCTGCGCCTGCTGGAGCGCAAGGTTGTCTATCCGCCGCAGAAGAAGCACGGCAACCTGCCGCTGTAACCACGAAAGGAACGTATGTCTTCCCTCCCCTTCGACGTTGTGAAAGGCAACCCCTCCCCCGAGGAGGTCGAGGCGCTGCGCCTCGTGCTGGAGCAACTGCAGCAGCAGGCGCAGGCGGCGAAGCGCGGGCAGCGCAACCTGTGGGGCGTAGCGCCCTCGCCGGTGCATGCGCCGACGCTGTTTAACCCGCTCGCGTTCTCCCCTTCGACGTACTCCTAAGCCATGCGGATTGTTCTCGCCTCACAGTCGCCGTCGCGCCGAATGCTGCTCGAGCAGGGTGGCGTCGAGCCGGTGCTGCGGCCCGCCAACATCGACGAGGATGCGGTGATCGCCTCGCTTGTCGACGCCCCACCTGCCCACACCGTCGCTACCCTCGCCCGCGCTAAGGCTACAACCATCGCCGACGAGTTCCCGGGCGACGTCGTGGTCGGCTGCGATTCCATGCTGCTTCTGGATGGCCAGCTGTTGGGCAAGCCACACACCGTTGAGGCCACGATCGAGCGCTGGCGCGCGCAACGCGGCAAGACCGCAGAACTGCTCACCGGCCACGCTGTGACCTACAACGGCGAGTGGGTGACGGACACCGTGCGCACCACCATCCGCTTCGGCGAGGCGAGCGACGCCGACATCGTGGCCTATGCCAATTCCGGCCAGCCGCTGCAGTGCGCGGGCGCGTTCACGCTGGAGGCGCTCGGCTCCTGGTTTATTGACTCCATTGACGGCGACCCAACCAGCGTCATCGGCCTGTCCATGCCGCTGCTGCGGCGCTGCCTCTATCACTTCGGACTGGACGCGTCGGAGTTCTGGGTATCCTAGTCGGCATGAAGTTCAACGACATGCTTGCCCCCGACCCAATTCACCTCCCAGAAGACCCAGCAACCGGCTGCGACCTACTTGCCGACGCCACCGCCGTCGCACACCCCGATTCCCCCGCCGTGTGGGCTGCCCGCGCCGAGCGCGAGCTGGCGGACGGCGACACGATCGTCGCCTACGCGTACGCCCGCACCGGCTACCACCGCTCGCTCGACCGGCTGCGCGCCAACGGTTGGAAGGGCTGGGGCCCGGTTCCGGCCTCGCACGAGGCGAACGTGCCAGTGCTCAAGGCCATCGCGATGCTCGCCCTGACCTCCAAGGCGATCGGTGACGACGCCGAGTACGACCGCTGCCGCCAAATGCTCTCCGACGCCGACCCGGACAGCGTCGCTACGCTCCTCTAAACCCCGGTCGGTGCCATGGCGCCTATGGCTAAAAGCGACTAGGCGAACTTCGCCTCGACGCGCTTGATTGCCTCCTGCGCAACGAGCTCCTGGATGCCCATGTCGAGCTCGGAGGTAAAGCCAACGCAGGAGCAGTTGATCTCGCCGAGCACGTAGGTGTCCTCGCCGTTCTCGCCGTCGGCCAGCATGAAGTCCGCGGTCCAAACGAGCGGGATGTTGTCGCCGCCGAGGTTCTCGGCGATGACCGGGCGGGCCTCAGCGAACATGTCGATGAGCTCCTGCCATGCCTCTGGCTTGTCGTAGGTGTACGTTGCGCCGGAGAACAGGGTTGCGGAGAAGTTGTCGCCGCCCTCTGCGGGCTTCTTATGCACAACGAACACCGGGTGCGGTCCGACGAGCAGAATGCGGATCTCACCCTCGACGATGCGTGGCATGAAGCGCATGTCCACCAGCATGCCGTTGTCGCCAACGATGTACTGGTTGCAGAAGGTCATGAACTCGCCGAGCTCGCGCGTCTCGGTGTGGTTGTCGACGGCCTCGGTGCAGCGGATCTTGGTGTCCAGTGGCAGCGCGGTGCCCGGCTCGACGGAGGCCGCGAGGTCCTCGTCAGCGATGCGGACGCGCCAGATGCCCTCGCCGGTTGAGCCACGGTTCTGCTTCAGCACGCGCTCGCCGTAGGACAGGGACGTCGGGAAGGTCTCATGGAAGGTATCGACGTCGTAGTAGGCGGCGGTGTCGGACGGGACGAGGTCGGTGTCCTTCAGCTTCACCAGGGCGTCCTTCGCGCCGTAGGCCATCATCTCGCCCGGCGTGGACATGCCGACCAGGCCCGCAACCGAAAGGCTGGTGAGCAGGTCGAAGTAGCCCTTCTCACCGCCAGGGATGTTGCCTGGGTTTACGCGGGAAATGTAGCCGTCAAAGTTCTCGGAGACGTAGGTGTAGATCGCGTCTTTCCACTCGGGGCGGTAGAAGACAACTTCGGCGTGCCATCCCATAGCCTTGATCGCGTTGACGATCGGCATGGTGTCTTTCCGGTGTCCGTCGAAATACTTATCCGAGCCGCCCTCGACCTCGAATACGACGATAGCTTTATGCATGGGGCACCTTTCTAGTCATTGTCCCACCTTGTGGGTGGAAACGGGTGTCTGTATGTTCCAATTAGTAACTTTATTTGGCAGGATGAATTTTTCCGCACTCGCCTGGGAAAACGTGCCCAAGTTCACACCGCGTATAACCCCCGTGAATACACCCTGCGCACGCGAGTGACACCGCGCACACTGGACCCGTTTTTGCGGAATTTTGCGTCACCTATTTTCCTTGACATGTAGGGTGAGGGGCAGTAAGTAACTTCGCTCTGTGTTATTGGCCATTGCTATTGGAGGTTAACTCACCGTGGGCATCGAACTCGACGATCATTCGCAGTTTGCGAACTACGCACATCCGGAACGATTCGTGTCAGCCGCGTGGCTTTCTGCACGCTTGGGCATGCCGGGTCTGCGGGTGGTCGAAAGCGACGAGGACGCCTTCCTCTACGACATTGGGCACATCCCAGGCGCCGTCCGGATCGATTGGCACAACGACCTCAATGATCCTGTGCAGCGCGACTTTATCGACGGCGAGGCCTTCGCAGAACTCATGAGCGCGCGCGGCATCTCCCGCGACGATACCGTGGTGATCTACGGCGACCGCTCCAACTGGTGGGCCGCCTACACAGCGTGGGTCTTTGAGCTGTTCGGTCACCCGGATGTGCGCATCCTCGACGGCGGCCGCGACGCCTGGATGGGCGAAGAGCGCGATACCTCCTTCGCGGTGCCGGAGTATCCACGCACTGAGTACCCGGTAGTCGAGCGCCAGGACGCACCGCTTCGCACCTTCGCATCCGAGCTGCTGCAGGAAACACCCGCCCAGCTTATCGACGCCCGCTCGCCCGAGCATTACGCAGGAACAGAGGCGGCCGCACAGGATGGTGGCGTCGATACTCTGCGCCACGGGCACATCCCCGGCGCAGTGAACGTGCCGTGGGGCAACTCCGTGTTCCCGAACGCGCGCCTCAAGGGCAGGGATGACATTGCGCACGTCTATAAAGACTTCGACCCAGCTGCACCGACTGTGGTCTACTGCCAGCTCGGCGAAAGCGCGGCCCATACCTGGTTCGTGCTGAAGCACGTGCTCGGCTTCGAGCAGGTTTCCCTGTACGACGGCTCGTGGGCGGAGTGGGGAAACATGGTGCGTGTGCCAGTGGAGCGCGGCGAACGCTAAGCCAGAACAGGTTGGCGGCCAGTCGCACCGGACTTCTAAGCACATATCAGGCAGGTGGCGGTGGCGTAGTCGCCGTCGTGGCTGAGCGAGAGTGATACAACCGGTCACGTCAAGCTTTGCGAGGACAGGGCGGACCACTTCCCAGCCCATCCCGTTTGTGTTTGTGGGGCTCAAATTTGCGTTGGGCGACGGACCTTTGCGTATCAAAAGAGCCAGAAGTCGTCGCCATCGGTGTCGCTGCCATCGATGCGCTTGATGACGCTCCCTTCCTAGGAAATAATGAGAATGACCTCGTCGATTCATTAATCAAGCAAATAACCAGGAGTTGGGACTCCGAGAGCAGGTGACATAAATGGAAAAGCGCCGTACCCCTAATCAAGAGTTTTACGTCCCAAAGACCAACGTTCCTCCGAACGCGGGCCAGATCGCCGCGGCCAAGCTCATCATGAAGCGCCACCGCGAGGGCAAAGGCCGTGTGGAGATCACACCGAAGATCCGTTACCTCGCGAACTACGGAGACTAATTCTGAGTCTCTCCTGCTCTCCAACCCATTGCCAGGTTGGCTGCCAGGAATCACTTTCCCCGTGTCTGCACCCCGCGGCTACGCATAGGATCGCGGCGTTGAGTGCGCACACAAGCTCGGCGGTCACCGGCTGCCGGTCGTGTTTCGCACGCAGCGCAATTCGTGCAGCTTCCTGCAGGTCTTGGAGCAGCTGCAAGTCAGCCCGCGAGGCGATTCCGGCAGTGCTGCCATTTGCCAAGAACTCCTCAGTCGCAAGCCGTCTGGTACGGAGGTTGTCGAAAACCTTGCCCGCCGAATAGATCACTGAGGCAAAGTCGTCCATCCGTAGCATGCCTCGTAGTGTAACGCTGGGGTGCCACGTGGCGTCGGCAAGCAGGCACTTGGACGAGTGCCCTGTGTGTTCCGGCGCCAAGCACGAACCCCCTGGCACGCAGTAAGCGCTGGCTCGTCGACAAGCACAAACTGATAGTCTGTCGCCAAATGCTTTCCGACGCCGACCCAGGCAGCGTCGCCACACCCCTCTCATCTAACCCCAGGACGAAACCATGACACGCATGCTTTTCAACCGCGCATCAGTTGCCACTCTCGCGGTATTGGCACCACTGACCTTCACCGCGTGCAGCTCCGAAACAGACACACCACCCGTCATCACCATTACACAGACCACCGTGATGGAAGAGCCCTCCTCCTCAGACACCCCTGACACCGCCTCATCGCCTGCCAAGCAGCCAGCGCAGCAGAACAATGCGGATGCGTGTGTCCAGCTACCCAATGATCCACGCGAGGCATACCCCTCCAACTCGACGCCCGGGCGCATGCCCGCTGATGATGGCAGCGACTTCAACTACTGGATCGAGGACATCGACAATCGCTACGACCCGTGTCAGCGTCTGAGCTGGATCATCTTCCGCGGCTCACTCGGGGACAAGGACCGCCCAGCTGGCACCGGCGCCTCCATTACCGACGGAGTAGCGTTCTATGTCGACGGCAAACCAATCAAAGAGATGAAGGCTTTCGACCGAGTCGACAGCATCACCCCACTCGGGGACGACAGCGCAATCTTCGAATGGTCGGAGCGCGGCAGGTCTACAGCCGAAGGGCTCGTCAACCACTACTCTGCCGAGCTTCGCGCCACCGACGAGGGCATAGCAGCGGTCTCGGGGGACGTCGAAAAGTTCCACGACCGCTGGAGCTCCTCCATCAGCTACCTGCTAGGCACGTATGATTAAGCGCGCCCCCGCGACGCGTTTCATGCACTCCTCGCTATGAGAATCGCTGGGACCTACCGGCAAGTAGTAACATAGGGTGGCAAAATCCGATATATTTCGGCAAAGCTCAGACTCTTTGAGAAAGACGGGATTTTTTGTGCCTATTCACAATCAGCAAGTGACCAAGGTGTTGGTTGCAAACCGCGGCGAGATCGCGGTGCGCATCATTCGTGCTGCCCAGGATGAAGGCATCGCGTCCGTTGCGGTGTACGCGGACAGCGACGCGGCCGCACCATATGTTTCCCTTGCCGATGAAGCGTTCGCCCTCGGCGGGGAAACCGCCGCAGAGACCTATCTGGACATGGCGAAGCTGCTCAAAGTGGCGGCGGATTCGGGTGCGGACGCCGTTCACCCCGGCTACGGTTTCCTCGCCGAAAACGCTGAATTCGCACAGAAAGTTATCGACGCCGGTTTGACCTGGATCGGCCCCTCCCCCGAGGCTATCGCCACGCTGGGTGACAAGGTGGCGGCCCGTGCGATCGCCGAAGCTGTCGACGCCCCGATGGCCCCCGGCACGAAACATCCGGTCGCAGACGAACAGGAAGTCCTTGCGTTCGCAGATGAGCACGGCCTCCCGATCGCGATTAAGGCCGCCTACGGCGGCGGCGGACGCGGTATGAAGGTCGCGCATACGCGGGAAGAAATCCCGGAGCTGTTCGAGTCCGCGACCCGTGAGGCCGTTGCCGCTTTCGGCCGCGGCGAGTGCTTCGTGGAGCGCTACCTGGATAAGGCTCGCCACGTTGAGGCGCAGGTGCTCGCGGACCAGCACGGCAATGTCGTGGTCGTGGGTACCCGTGACTGCTCGCTGCAGCGCCGCTTCCAGAAGCTCATCGAGGAAGCCCCTGCACCGTTCCTCACCGATGAGCAGCGCGAGCGCATTGAGCGCTCCGCCGAGGCGATCTGTAAGGAAGCCGGCTACTCGGGCGCAGGCACCGTAGAGTACCTGGTTGGCGCTGACGGCCTGGTGTCTTTCTTGGAAGTCAACACGCGCCTCCAGGTAGAGCACCCGGTCACTGAGCTGACCACCGACCTGGACTTGGTACGCGAGCAGTTCCGTATCGCCCGCGGCGAGCAGCTCAGCATCACGGAGACCCCAACGCCGCGCGGGCACGCATTTGAGTTCCGCATCAACGGCGAGGACCCAACTATCAACTTCATGCCTTCTCCTGGCCCGATCAACGTCTACCGCGAGCCAGCCGGGCCCGGCGTGCGCGTGGACTCCGGCGTGCGCGAAGGTTCGGCGATTAACGGTCAGTTTGACTCGATGCTGGCCAAGCTGATCGTGTACGGCGCAACGCGCGAGGAAGCGCTGAATCGTGCCCGCCGCGCGCTTGCGGAATACGTCGTCGAGGGCATCCCGACCGTGATCCCCTTCCACCGCGCAATGGTCGAGCACGACGCCTTTATCGGCGACGGCACCTCGTTCGACGTCTACACTCGCTGGATCGAAGAGACCTGGGATGGCGAGATGCCAGCCGTCACCGCAGCTGATGGTGAAGGTGTGGAGGGCGAAGCAGGCGTCGATAAGCAGGTGTTTGCCGTGGAGGTTGACGGCCGCCGCATCGAGGTAGCCCTGCCTTCCGCACTCGTGCCCGGTGCGGGCCCTGCTCGCAAGCCGAAGAAGCGCCGCGCATCGGCCGCGAAGACCGCCGCATCCGGCGACGCCGTGACGGCGCCGATGCAGGGAACTTTAATCAAGGTCAACGTGGCAGAGGGCGACACCGTCGCTGAGGGCGACGTCCTCGTCGTGCTCGAGGCGATGAAGATGGAAAACCCGGTCAAGGCGCACAAGGATGGCGTCGTGACGGGCCTGGCCGCCGAGCAGGGCGCTCAAGCGGCCAAGGGCGCAACGCTCATGGAGTTGAAGTAGCCCATGGACTTTAGTTTCCGTCGGGCCACCGAGTCCGACCGCACGTACCTCGAGCGTATTTACTTCCTCGCCGAGGCGCACGGTGATGAATCGAGCGAACTGTTCAGTGACTACCCCACCTACGCCGCAGGCTACATCGGCGACTGGGATCCGGAGCGCGACGGCGGCGTCATCGTCTACGACGCCCTCGGCGTACCGGCCGGGGCGATCTGGCTGCGGTTCTGGGAGGATACCTCCGCCGTGGGGTGGGCAAACCTTGGGCCGGATATCCCCGAGTTCGCCATCGCGATTGAAGCCCGCGCGCAGGGCAAGGGCCTGTCACGCACGATGATTGAGCAGGCTTGCGAGCTCGCGCGCGACAAGGGTGCGCGACAGCTCGCTTTATCTGTCGACGCCGACAACCCCAAAGCCCGCCACGTCTATGAGAAATTCGGCTTCCGGGATGTTGCCGATGCCCCACACCCGGGCACCATGGTTATTGACCTCTAGCCGCTGCTATTGAGCGCCACGATTCGACGATAGAGACGATGTCGGGTGCCGCGGCGACGAGTACGCCCAACACGATTGCCAGCACGACTGGCAACACACCGCGCACTGCGGAGTCATCCTCGGAGGACAGCGAGTCCAGGCGCTTGCCCAACTGCGCCCCTGCCTTCGCGGCCGTTTCTACTGGGCGCTTGGCGGTGTGCACCACGGGGCCGTCGATATGGAACCAGCGCTTGAGCACCTCGATTTCGTCATCGCTGCCGTAGTCGCGGCCGTCTTCCGGGTGAACCGCGCGGGAAAGCCCGCGCACGCCCGACGATGAGGAGATGTTGCTCACGCCCGAGTACGGCCCGATCATTCCTTTGCCTTCGACCCACACGGGTGCACCGGAGTCGCCTGCCTGGCCATTTGGGAGCGTACTGAACACCGTGTTGCCGAGGCGCGCAGCGAACGAACCGCAGCGCTTCGCCTTCGTCACCCCGCCGTAGGTACACACGCGATCCTTCGAGGTCAGCGTCGTGCCTGGGGAAATAAGGGTGTCTCCGCTGAGCCAGTTCGGGCCGAGGGCCACGCCGTCGTCCCAGACCACCATGGCCCAGTCGTTCGCGGTGTAATCCTCCTCATCGCGGTACAACGGCGAGGGGATAAACGTTCCGGTGAGGCCTTCGGCCCCCTGGACGGTGACACGATCCCCGTTGCTGCCACAGTGGGCGCTGGTGTAGCTCACGCCCTGGTTTTTGTCATTCATCGCGACGGTGCATTTCACGTTGCTACCAACAACAATCAGACCCCCCTGCTGCACCACCGGCGCCGCGACCGCAGCCCCGTGTGAGATACCAAGGGCCAACGCCACAGTGACGGCCCCGATGCCGCGTGCAGTTCCTCCTCGCATAGGCCACAGGGTACCGCACGGCCCTGGCTGCGCCTATCCGTAGTAGTCGCGTTACAGTGGCACCATGACACAAAACAAGTCGTTTACTCTACGCCAAGCCACCGAATCAGACCGCATGTACCTGCAGCGCCTGAACTTTCTTGCGGACGTATTCGGCGATGAAACCGCGCCCGTCGGGCACGAGGAGCGCCTCGGGGTGACCGACTACGTGGACCACTGGGACCCGGAGCGCGACGGCGGCATTATCGCCTGCGATGAGTTCCGCACCCCCGCCGGTGGCGTGTGGCTGCGCTACTGGGATGACCCGGATGCAGGCCACGCAAACCTCGGCCCCGACGTGCCGGAGCTCGCCATCGCGGTGGAACGCCGCTTCGCAGGCCACCGGCTCGGCTCGAAACTGCTACGCGCAGTCATTGAGCTTGCAGCGCAACAAGGCGCGCCCCGCGTCGCTCTCTGGGTTGACCCAGACAACGAGCGTGCGCGCCACCGTTACGAGCAGTTCGGCTTCACCACGGTTGCCGACGATGCCAATGTCATGGTGTTTGACTGCAACGTCGGCTAACTGCGGCGAGAAACCCTTTAGGAGATCACGACGACCAGGTCGCCGCCCTCCACCTTGGTTGCCTGCGTGAAGGCGACTCGCTCGATGGTGCCGTCCTTCGTCGCCGAGATCGCGGCCTCCATCTTCATCGCTTCGATAGAAGCAACCTGGTCGCCGGCCTTGACTTCGTCGCCAGGCTTGACGGTCACGTTCACCACACCAGCGAACGGTGCCGCAACGTGGCCTTCCTGCGACGGATCAGCCTTCTCCACCTCGGCGACTGTGGACTCGGCGTTCTCGTCCCTGACCTGCATCGGACGGATCTGGCCGTTGACCGTCAGGATGACCTGGCGCATGCCCTTCTCATCGGGCTCGCCCACGGCGTCAAGGTTGACCACGAGCGGCGGCAGGTGATCCTCGAGCTCGCCGTACCAGATCATCGTCTCCTCACCCTCAACAAGGCCGTAGAAGAAGGTGCGGTCCGACAGGTGGTCCGTGATGCCGTAGGTGCGGCGGTGTTCCAGGAACTCCTTGTACTGCTTCGGGAACAGCAGCTGGTCCAGCGCAGCACGGCGCGTCACGTGGTCCTCGGAATCAAGGTCACCAGCGAGCTCTTCCGGCACGTCCACCGTGTGGTCGACTTCCTGGCGGTCCTCGAGCGCCTTGTCGCGCAGCAGCGGCCAGCCACCCGGAGGCGTACCCAGTTCACCCTGCAGGAAGCCGATGACGGACTCAGGGATGTCGTACTTGCGCGGGTTCTCCGCGAAGTCCTTCGGGTCCACGCCCGCACCCACCAGGTGCAGCGCAAGGTCACCCACAACCTTCGACGACGGCGTGACCTTCGTCGGGCGGCCGAGGATCTCGTTCACCGCGGCATAGTAGTCCTCGATGAGCTCGAAGCGGTTGCCCAGGCCCAGCGCCTTCGCCTGCGTACGCAGGTTGGAAAGCTGACCGCCCGGGATTTCGTGCTTGTACACACGACCGGTCGGGCCAGGAATACCAGATTCAAACGGAGCGTAAACCTGGCGCACGGCCTCCCAGTACGGCTCGAGGTCGCTGACAGCCTGCAGGTCAATGCCGGTGTCACGCTCGGTGTTCGCGAAGGCAGCAACGAGTGCGGACAGCGACGGCTGCGAGGTGGTACCCGCCAGCGGTGCCGACGCCACATCCACAATGTCCGCGCCAGCATTTGCGGCCGCCAGGTAGGTCGCTAGCTGGCCGCCAGCCGTGTCGTGAGTGTGCACGTGAACAGGCAGGTCGAAGCGCTCGCGCAGCGCCTTGACCAGTTTCGCGGCAGCGCCCGGACGCATCAGGCCGGCCATATCCTTGATCGCCAGGACGTGCGCGCCGGCGTCGACAATCTCTTCGGCCAGACGCAGGTAGTAGTCCAGCGTGTAGATGTCCTCGGCGGGGTCGAGCAGGTTGCCCGAGTACGCCATCGCAACCTCGGCGACGGTGGTGTTGGTCTCCAGAACAGCCTCGATAGCGGGGCGCATCTGGGAAACGTCGTTGAGGGCGTCGAAGATGCGGAAGATATCAATGCCTGACGACGCCGCCTCGTTCACGAACGCCTTCGTCACCGAATCCGGGTATGGGGTGTAGCCCACGGTGTTGCGGCCGCGCAGCAGCATCTGGATATTCACGTTCGGGATGGCTTCACGCAGGGCGTCGAGACGCATCCACGGAGACTCGTGCAGGAAGCGCATGCCCACGTCGTAGGTGGCGCCGCCCCACGCCTCTACAGAGGCGAGCTGTGGCGTCATGTGGCCGACGTGCTTCGCCGCAGCGACCAGCGTGTTCGTACGGATGCGGGTTGCCAGCAGCGACTGGTGCGCATCGCGGAACGTCGTCTCGGTCACCCCGAGAGCCGTCTGGTTGCGGATCTTTTCCGCCCACTTCGTCGGGCCGAGCTCCAGCAGGTCGTCGCGGGAGCCACGTGGCAGGTCGCCGTAATCGAACTCCGGCAGTTTCTTCGAAGGACGAATCGAGGTCGGGCGTGGGCCGTTTGGCTTATTGACGGTCACGTTCGCCAGGTAGTCGAGGATCTTGCCGGCATCGTCAGCCGCGGCAGGAGCCTCAAGCAAGAACGGGTGATCGTTGATAAAGCCGGTGTTGATGCGCTTGAAGCGGAAGTCCTCGTCGGACAGCAGCGCGCGCAGGAAGCCAATATTGGTGGAGACACCGGTGACGGTGAACTCGTTAAGCGCGCGCAGTGCGCGGTCGACGGCAACCTGGAAGTTACGGCCACGGCACGTCATCTTCACAAGCAGGGAGTCGAAGTTCGGGGTGATCTCGGTACCGACGTTTGCGGAGCCGTCGAGACGCACACCCGCGCCACCCGGGGAGCTGTAGCCGGTGATCACGCCGGAGTCCGGACGGAACCCGTTGTTCGGGTCCTCCGTGGTGATGCGGCACTGCAGCGCCGCACCGTTCATCTCGATGAGGTCCTGGGTCAGGTGCACGTCCTCGAGCTTCGCGCCCGCAGCGATGTACATCTGGTTCTTCACGATGTCCACGCCGGTGATTTCCTCGGTGACGGTATGCTCCACCTGGACACGCGGGTTCATCTCAATGAAGACGTGGTTGCCCTGCTCGTCAACGAGGAACTCGACGGTACCGGCGCCCTCGTAGTTGATCTCCTTACAGAAGTTCACCGCGTCCTGGCAGATGCGTTCACGCTGTTCCTGCGTGATGTGCTGTGCCGGAGCGATCTCGACGACCTTCTGGTGACGGCGCTGCAGCGAGCAGTCGCGCTCAAACAGGTGCACCACGTTGCCGTAGGAGTCCGCCATGATCTGCACCTCAATGTGCTGCGGGCGGATGACCGCGCGCTCGAGGTACACGTGGCCGTCGCCAAACGCTGCCTCCGCCTCGCGGGATGCCTCTGCTGCGAGGCGCTCGACATCTTCGATCTTCTCGATGAAGCGCATACCGCGCCCACCACCACCGGCGACTGCCTTGACGAAGACCGGGAAGGTGAATTCCTTCGCAATCTCGGCAAGCTCCGCCGGGTCAGTTGACGGCTCGGAGTCCTTCAACGTCGGCAGCCCGGCGCGCTCAGCAGCGTGCACAGCGGCCGCCTTGTCACCAGTCAGCTCAAGCGCCTCTGGGCTTGGGCCGATGAACTTAATGCCGTTGTCGCGGCAAGCGCGCGCAAGGTCTGCGCGCTCCGAGAGGAACCCATAGCCCGGGTAAATTGCATCGGCGCCGGTCTCTTTCGCCGCACGGATAATTTCGTCGATGTCCAGGTACGCCTTGACTGGCTGGCCCTCAACACCAATTCGTACGGCTTCGTCGGCGAACGGTCGGTGGTAGGACTTTCGGTCCTCGCGCGGGTACACCGCGACAGTTTTTGCGCCAGTCTCAAATGCTGCGCGGAAGGCACGAACCGCGATTTCGCCACGGTTTGCTACCAAGATCTTTTTGAATGCCGGGAGGTCATTCAGGGGGAGCTGCTCCATCGATGCAATCCTTCCATACTGTGACATACGTGACAGTTTGAATGTTATTTGGTTGGCCTGACAATCCTAACGCAGGTTGGCGCCACACCACGGGAAAATGCACAATTGCATCTGTTCCCATAGCGATTACCCCCCAAGTTGGGGTCAGCGGTCAACGCCTCTCATATAAAAACAAACAAAACGGATGGTCCGCCCCAAAGGCAGACCACCCGTCGTTCTGGCTTACTGCGGCTGGTAGGTGCCGTCCAGGTGACGCTCCTCCGGGCCGTTGTACGCGGACAGTGGGCGGATCAGCGAGTTGTTCTCGTACTGCTCAATGATGTGCGCGGTCCAGCCGGTGATGCGGCTCATCACGAACAGCGGCGTGAAGAACTCGATGTCAAAGCCCAGGATGTAGTAGGACGGGCCGGACGGGAAGTCCAGGTTCGGGCGGATGTTGATGGACGTGTTCTCGTACATCGTCTTCGCCATGATGTCGTAGATTTCCACCCACTTCTCGGCGCCCTGGTCCTTGTGCTCCGCGGCGAGCTTCTTGAACGCGGCTTCCATGGTCGGCACGCGCGAGTCGCCCTTCTTGTACACGCGGTGGCCGAAGCCCATGACGAGCTCCTTGTTCTTCAGCTTGTTCAGGCACCACTGCTCCGCGTTGGCTGGGTCGTCGATTTCCTTCATGTGGTGCATGACGAACTCGTTCGCGCCACCGTGCAGCGGGCCCTTCAGTGCGCCGATCGCCGCGGTGATCGCAGACCAGGCGTCGGACTGCGTCGAGGTCACCGTGCGGGCGGTGAAGGTGGACGCGTTGAAGGAGTGCTCCGCGTAGAGAATCATGGTCTTCTCGAATGCCTCGATATCCGACGGGATGGTTGCCGGGGACCCTTCTTCGTCGCCGAAGACCATCCAGAGGAAGTTCTCCGAGAAGCCCTTGTCCTTGCTCGGGGCGATGTAGCCCTTGCCCTGGCGGCGGCGAATGTCGGTGGCCACGATGGTCGGCAGCTTCGCCAGCAGCTCGGTACCGATCTTGCGGATGTGGTCAGCATCCGGGGTGAACTTGTACTCGTCGCGGGTGCCCAGGAAGGACACTGCGGTGCGCAGCACGTCCATCGGGTGGCAGTCCTTCGGCAGGTAGTTAATGACCTGGATGAGCTCCTCATCGATGTCGCGGTTGTTCATGCAGCCGAGACGGAACTCTTCCGCGCCCGACTTGTCAGGCAGCTCGCCGTGCCAAAGCAGGTACGCAACCTCTTCGAAGGTGCAGTGCTCTGCCAGCTCGTGGACCGGGTAACCGTAGTACAGCAGGGAGTTCGTCTCAGGGTTGACCTTGGAGATTGCGGTGTAGTCCGCAACGACGCCAGCGAGGCCCTTCTTGATTTCTTGAGTGGTCATGGGATGAAGTCCTTTCAGGATAGGGATTGGGTTAGGGATGCGGGATAGGGATTACTCGAATGTGGACGAGTAGGTGTCCTTGGAATATGTGAAGACGGACTGGTCGAACTGGTTGAAGTCTTCGTACTTGACCAGCTCGTATAGGCGGGACCTGTGCTGCATGCGGTCCAACCACGGCTCCTGCGTGCCGGTTTCCGCGATATCGCGGAGCATGGCCTCGGTCTGCCCCATCGCGAGGCGGAACGTGGTCACCGGCCAGATCACCGCGTTGTATCCAAGGTCCTGCAAGGTTCCGGCGGAGAGCAGCTTGGTCTTACCGAACTCCGTCATGTTCGCCAGCAGCGGGATATCGACGGCCTTGCGGAAGGTCTCGAAGTCCTTCTCGGTATAGAGCGCCTCCGTAAAGATAAGGTCCGCGCCGGCATCTGCGTAAGCCTTGGCACGCTCGATTGCGGAGTCGATGCCTTCGATGCCAGCCGCATCGGTACGCGCGCAGATGACGAATGCATCGTCGTGGCGCTCCTTTACTGCGGCGCTGATGCGTCGCACCATCAGGTCACGCGGCACTACTTCCTTGCCGTCGAGGTGCCCGCAGCGCTTCGGGTTCACCTGGTCCTCCAGGTGCAGCGAGGCAAGCCCCGCGGCCTCGAACTCAGCCACGGTGCGTGCTGCGGACATCGGTTCGCCGAAGCCGGTGTCGGCGTCGATAAGCACTGGAAGGTTCGTAGCGCGGGCGATGTGCCCGCCGCGCTGCGCGACCTCCGTCAGTGTGGTCAGACCGATATCCGGCAGGCCTAAGTCGTTGGCGAGTACCGCGCCGGAGACGTAGACACCTTCGAAGCCACCGATGTCCTCGATGAGCCGAGCCGTCAGCGGATTGAACGCGCCGGGCAGTTTTGTAATTTCGGCGGACTCGAGTGAGGCCCGCAGCGCCAGTCGGCGCTCATTTGGCGTTGTATCAGGAACAAACATCTTAGAAAATCCCTCCTGGGATCTGAGGAGCATTGGCTTGCGAGTCCGTGTTCACCCTGATGTTGAGCTTGCTCAAGTCGGTGAGCTGCTCGAGTTTCTGCACGTCCGCAAGGAAACGGTCCTGCTCTTCCTTATCGACGATCCCCTCCGCCAGCGTGCGGAACTTCTGGATGTACTGCTCACGGGCAAACGGGCGCGCCCCCAATGGGTGAGCGTCCGCCACGGCCATCTCATCCTCGATGACGGTGCCGTCATTGAAGGTGATGACGGCCTTTGCGCCGAACGCCTTCTCGGCCGGGTCCTGCGAGTGGTAGCGACGCGTCCACTCCGGGTCCTCCACCGTGGAGATCTTGTGCCACAGCGTGATCGTCTCAGGGCGGTTCGCACGCTCAGGAGCGTAGGAATCGACGTGGTGCCACGTGCCGTCCTCGAGCGCTACGGCGAAGATGTACATGATCGAGTGGTCGAGGGTCTCGCGGGACGCCTTCGGATCCATCTTCTGCGGGTCGTTCGCGCCGGTGCCGATGACGTAGTGCGTGTGGTGCGAGGTGTGCAGCACGATCGACTCAATATCGGCGGTGGACTTACCGGCATCCGCGATGGTCTGCTTCATGCGACGCGCCAGGTCGATTGGGGCCTGCGACTGGTACTCAGCCGAATGCTCCTTGGTGTAGGTATCCAGGATTGCGCGCTTTGCCTCACCGTCTGCAGGCAGTGGCACCACGTAGGTGCGTTCTGGGGAGTGCAGCATCCAGGCGATGAAGCCGTCCTCGCCCTCCCAAATCGGAGCGGGTGCGCCCTCGCCGCGCATCGCGCGGTCGACGGCCTCGATGCCCATCTTGCCAGCGAATGCCGGGGCGGACGCCTTCCAAGAAGAGATGAGGCCCTTGCGGGACTGGCGCGTCGCCGTCGTGGTGTGCAGCGCCTGGCCAACTGCCTGGTAGATGGTGTCAATGTCCAGGTTCAGCATGGTGCCCAGACCCGCCGCAACAGATGGACCGAGGTGCGCCACGTGGTCAATCTTCCACTCGTGCAGGCAAATACCCTTGACCAGGTTGACCTGGATCTCGTAGCCGGTCGCGATACCACGGATCAGCGCCTTACCGTCGAGGCCCTTGTGCTGTGCTACTGCGAGGATCGGCGGAATGTTGTCACCCGGGTGGGAGTACTCCGCCGCGAGGAAGGTGTCGTGGAAATCCAGCTCGCGGACCGCGGTACCGTTGGCGAATGCGGCCCACTCTGCGGAGTAGGAGCCGTCGACACCAAAGATCTGCGCACCGCCTTCGGAAACTGGATGTGCCTCTGCCATCACGCGAGCGGTCGCGACTGGGCGGCGACCGTAGGAAGCGACGGCGACCGACGCATTGTCGATAATGCGGTTGATGATCATCTCAGTCGTATCAGCTGGAACCTCTACCGGGTCTGCTGCAACCTTGGCGATCTTGTATGCGAGGTGCTCTTCAATCGGGAAATCTTCTGCCGAACGGTGCGTGCGCACGTTGTGTTCGATCATCTTGGCTCCTTCGTCTTCGTTGTAGTTCCGCTACCGCGAAACCTCGTTGATGTTGCAGCTCATACTAGGGAGCTAAATGTGATGCGGGCCATGATTTTCGCATGTAAACTTCTGCGTACAAATTCTGCTACTTGTGCAAATTCTGTTAACTACGCAGTACACGCACACAAAATGGAAGAAAGGTACGATGGCAAAGCTGTACGCGGGGGCAAAGATACAGACGCTCCGCCGTGAACTCGAACTCACACAAGGCGAAATGGCCCGCCGCATCGACATCTCAACGAGCTACCTCAACCAGCTCGAAAACGACCAGCGTCCACTCACCGTCAGCGTGCTCCTCCAACTCACCCACGCGTTTCAGCTCTCCACCACGTTCTTCTCCCCCGATGAAGACCAACGCGTGGTCAACGAGCTTTCCGAGCTACTCCCCGACGTCCCGCAGCCGAAACTGCACGAGTTCGCACAGCGCTTCCCCGACATCGCCAACTCCTTACGGGCGCTGACTTCACCCGAGACCACCGACTCCGAACACCCCCACGCACTCGTGCGTGAATTCTTCCAGAACCACAAGAACTACTTCCACGAGCTCGACGTTGCTGCCGAACAGCTCGCAGCGCACGCCGCGAACCGGCAACTGCGACTGGCACGCCTCGCGGCAACCTTCGACAGGGAATACGGCATCCAAGTGCGCTTCAACCAATACGCCCACGGCCCCCGCTCGACCCTGCAGCACAACCAGCGCGAGATCCGCCTACGCACCGGACTCACCGAGTCCCAGCAGTGCTTTGAACTCGCCTACCACTACGGCCGCACCGCCTTCGCGGAGCTCATCGACGAGTACGTCCGCGACACTTTCGACGAATCGACACAGCCCGAGCCCGTCCAGCTCGCGCGCCACGGGCTGGCGCAGTACTTCGCCGCCGCTGTCACCATGCCCTACGCCGAGCTCCTCCAAGCTGCCGAAGAAACCCGCTACGACATCGATGTCATCTCCGCGCGCTTCGGCACTGGTTTCGAGTCAACCTGCCAGCGCCTCGCGACGTTGCAGCGCCCCGGCGCAGAGGCGATTCCGTTCGTCTTCGTGCGCACCGACCGGGCAGGCAACATTTCGAAGCGGCAGTCATCGACAGCCTTCCACTTCTCGCGCCACGGTGGGGGCTGCCCGTTGTGGGTCGTGCACCGCGCGTTTGAAACTTCGAATAGAGTGACGCGTCAGGTCGCCGTCATGCCGGACGGCCGGACCTACCTATGGATTGCGCGGATGGTGCAGGGCCCCGTCGTGGGGTTCGATTCCCCGCGGCGGGAACACGCTGTGGTGCTGGGCTGCGATATCGCGTTCGCCCAGCGCATGATTTACGCCGACGGGCTGAACATCTCCCCCGAATCGGCAACAAAAATCGGCCCCGGCTGCGCTACCTGCCCACGAACATCCTGTCCGCAGCGAGCGTTTCCGGGGCCGCCTAGTTCTAGCCCGAGCGCTAGTCCAGATCAGACTTAGCAATCAGCCTGCGTGCCGCCTCCGTAATCGAACCGGACAGGGACGGGTACACCGCCATCGAGTTCGCCAGCTGGCGCACAGTCAGGTCGTTGGCCACCGCGATGGTCAGCGACAGAATCAGCTCGGAGGCAGTCGGTGCGACGATCACGCCGCCGAGTACCTGGCCGGAGCCCTTGCGGGCGAAGATCTTCACAAAACCGTGCTGGAGGGAACGCATCTTTGCGCGAGGGTTCGTCGCCAAGTCTAGCTTGTAGATGTCCGCGTCAACCTCGCCGTCGGTGATCTGCTGCTGCGTCACACCGACCGCGGCGATCTCCGGGCGGGTAAAGACCGCGTTGCCCACCGTCTTCAGGCGCACCGGTGACACGCCCTCGCCCAGCGCGTGGTCGACCGCAATGCGGCCCTGCTGCGCCGCGACGGATGCCAGCGGCATCAGGTCGCTGCAGTCACCCGCAGCGTAAATACCTGCAACGTTGGTACGCGACACACGGTCAACAATGATGTGGCCCGACGGGGCGACTTCCACACCGGCCGCCTCCAGGTTGAGGTCCGCCGTGTTCGGAATCGAACCAATGGACATCATCACGTGCGAACCGGCGATCTCGCGCCCGTCCGTCGTGCGCACAACCACGCCGTCGCCGGTGTTCGTCACCGACTCCACGCGAGCGTGCTTCTCCAAGTGGACGCCACGGCCCGCGAGCACCTCCTCGAGCACGTCAGCGGCATCGGCGTCATCGTGCGGCAGGATGCGGTCACGCGAAGCAACCATGGTCACCTCGACGCCCAACTCAGCGAACGCAGAAACAAACTCAGCACCGGTCACACCGGAACCGACCACGATCAGGTGCGTCGGCATCTCCTGCAGGCTGTACATCTGACGCCAGTTCAGGATGCGCTCGCCGTCCGGCTCAGCGCCCGGCAGCACGCGCGGGTTCGCGCCGGTGCACACCAGCACCATGTCGCAATCAATAATCTCGGTGTCTTTGCCCTCGCAGTGCACCTCCACGCGGTGCGTAGTATGACCGTGCTGTTGGTCCGTAAAACGAGCACGCCCCTGGATAAGGCGCACGCCACGCTGCTCCAACTGCTTAGCGATGTCACTGGACTGCTTATCAGCCAGCGCGATCACGCGCGCGTTCAGGGCGGTCAGCGAAAGCTGGGCTTCCCCAAGCCCGTGGTTGAGCCCCATGTCGTCTGCACGGCGAAGGTCCGTCTTAATGTTGGCGCCGGCGATAAAGCTCTTCGAAGGAACAACGTCCTTGCGGATAGCGGAGCCGCCCAAACCATTGTCTTCCACAATGGTGATATCGGCCCCGTACTTTGATGCAACCAGCGCAGCCTCGTAACCAGCTGGCCCTCCGCCAATGATGACGATCTTCTTCGACACCTACATACTCCTCAACGGTCTTCGTCGTTCGCACAAATACCTGGCTAGTCTACACGGCCGCCCACGACTTCGTTACCAACCAAAAGTTGCACTAGCTGAGGTTTTCGGCGTACTTTTCGACGACCCCTCCGAACAAACGCACCCCAACTTCAAGTGCTCGCTCATCAATATCAAGGTTGCCTTGGTGCAGGTCCTGCATCTCTCCCTCACCGCTCCAGGCACCGAGCCGGAACATCGACCCGGGGACGTGCTCCAGGTACCAAGAGAAGTCCTCCCCGCCCGAGGACTGCGGCGCGGTCACCACCGCGTGTGGGTCGATCCTGCGCCCTGCCTGTACCCCGATCGCCGTCGCGGCGTCATCGTTGAGCACCGGTGGCACGCCCCGCATGTAGTCGAGGTGGTACGTGCACCCGGTCGGTGCGACGACGAGGTCAATCAGGTCAGTGACCAGATCTTCGAGGATCCGCCACGTCCCGATATCCGCTGTCCGCAACGTGCCCAGTAGCTCGCCTGTCTTCGGGATCGCGTTCGCCGCGTCGCCCGACTCGACGTGCCCGAACACCAACACCGTGCCCGTACGTGGGTCGACCCGGCGCGACAGCAGCGCCGGCAACTGCGTAATCAGCGCCCCGAGCGCGTAGACCACGTCCGCCGAAAGCTGCGGACGAGAGGTGTGGCCGCCAGGCCCGTTAACCGTAATGCGCAGCACGTCCGACGCCGAGGTAATCGCGCCCGTGCGCACACCGATCTGGCCTACGCGCAGTTTCGGTTCGGCGTGGAGGGCGTAAATGCTCGCGACATCCTGCAGCGCGCCCCACTCGATCACGTCAAGCGCACCGCCGTTCATCACCTCTTCTGCCGGCTGGAAGATGATGCGTACGCCGAGCGGCAGCTGGACCGTCGATAAGGCGCACGCCAGCGCGAGCACCACCGTCGTATGCACGTCGTGGCCGCACGAGTGGGAAACGCCCGGGTGCTGGGATGCGAACGGCAAACCGGTTTGCTCAGGAACTTTCAAGGCGTCGATGTCGCCGCGGAACGCGAGCCGCTTGCCGTCCTTTGGGCCCAGGTCGACGTAGAGTCCCGTGCCGGGAAAGAGGACGGGCTCAAGGCCGTGCTCACGCAGCACCTTCGCAATGAACTCGGTAGTGGCGAACTCTTGGTTGGAAAGCTCCGGGTAGGAGTGGAAGTGACGACGCCACTCCACCATTGTCGAGTGATGTTCCTTCACCCATTGGTCTACCGCGCGCGCAATTCCTCCGGCCGTCATCGTGTATGTTCACCCTTCACCCAGCATTTGTGCGCGTGGCTCCCACTGCGCCTTATTGTGGCAATGATTCTACGCCCATCTCCGCCGAATCTTGCGACTGGTCATGTTCGTCCACCTGCCCCTCGTCCGCTGGAAGCAGCTGCAGGGGCGAAACATCGAGCGCGGCAGCGATCCGGTAGATCGTCGAAAGCGTGGGGTCAGCAGCCCTATTCCTGTTGTAGCTATTGCGCTCCAGGTTAGAGAGCAGCGAACGAGAGATCCCCGCCCGCTCCGCCAGGTACGCCTGCGATAGCCCCTGCATTGTTCGCAGCGCGCGGATCTTCTCCCCTAACGCAAACGCGTAGCTGGCCCAGTACTGGTCCGAATCCACATCCGAAAAACGTGCGCCAAGACTCCCCTGAAAGAACACGTATACCCCCTCGTGTACGTAACAAACTTCCGGTGATTATATCCGACGCACGTTACTTTGACTAGAGGTCAATATTGCGTGGCCCGTACAACCTATCTCCGGCGTCGCCGAGGCCCGGCACGATGTACGCGTCCTCGTTGAGTCCTGGGTCAATGACGGCGGTGATCAGTCGCACCGATCCGCCATGCTGCTTCAGCTTGTCGACGCCCGGCTGCGCACTAACCATGCACACACAAGTAATGTCGTCTGCCCCGCGGCCTTCCAACAGTTCAATCGCGTGGATGAGGGAACCTCCCGTGGCCAGCATTGGGTCAACCAAGAACACCGGCTGTCCCGACAGGTCGTCGGGCAGCGCCTCGAGGTACGGAACCGGCTCGTGCGTCTTCTCGTCGCGCGCCATGCCGATGAAGCCGACCTGCGCGTCCGGAATCATGGACAGCGCCGGGTCAATCATGCCGAGGCCGGCACGGATGATCGGAACAATAATTGGGGGCTTTTCCAAGCGAACGCCGGTGGCTGTTGCAACCGGCGTTTTGGTTTCAAAGGTTTCGGTTTTCAGGTCACGCGACGCCTCATAAATCAGCATCGCGCCCAGGTCAGCGAGTGCGGCACGAAACGCGGTGTTGTCGCTTCGCTCATCGCGCATCAGTGTCAGACGGGAGGCTGCTAGGGGGTGGTCAACAACGGTAATTTCCATGATTCACATGGTAATTGAAATTCGGAGGGAACCGTTTACTGACTCTGTGCGTCCAACCTCTTATGACTACTTTCGCTTTTGACCAATCAACGATCCATTCGCACGCTGACTCGCTACGCGACGACGCCGCTGCGCTCCAACCACTGCCAAACGTTCCGGTTCCCAATGTGTGGCCGCTCGCGGAGTTCAGCCAGGCGCTCTCGCAGGCCGTGGAGCAGGAAAACGCGAGAAGCGAGGCTTTGAGTGAGGAAGCAAGCCGCGTCGCTTTCGCGATGCTCCTGGCTGTAAAAGCGGCCATCAGCGTTGATGAGCGATTCAGCAACCTTCTTCAGGCGGTGCTGTAATGGCTGCACTGGCTGCGGGCATTGACCCGATCGCGGCAGCGCAGCTCATTCTGCGACACGTCCCTGCCCCACTTCCCCAACTCCCATTCCTGTCCACTCCAGATTTTTCCGCCATCGAGCCCCTTGCCGCGTTCGTAGGGGCGCACCCTGCGGGCCAGACGCTGCGCAATGCTGCGAACCTGCTGGGGAAAGATCGCGACACCATTGTGAAGATGTTCGGTCAGGCGAGCAGCCTCGTGTTCTTTGCCGCCAAAGACCTGAGCAATATCGTGGTTGACCTCATCCGAGACACCCAACCGCTCCTACCACTGCTACTCAACCCTGCAACTGCGATCGGAGCGGGGATCAAGATCGCCGCCCAGGTCGCGTGGGCGGTCACCCAGGCTGGGCTCACTCTCAACGGGCTGGCGAACGACCTCGCACCACTAGCCAAGCAGCTCTCGGAGATCGTGGCATACGCAGCGAGCCAACCCGCTATTGCCGCATCCTCGCAAGCAAAAGCCGCCATGTACGAGCTCGAGCGCCTCATCACAGCCCGCGAACTCCCTCACGCTAAGAACGAGGTCACCCCGCTCGCCGCCGTCCAGCAGGCGGGACATCCTCCCTCCCGGGGCGGCTCGGCAACTGGTGAGGCTGCGGTCGCGGCGGCGAAACAACAGCTCGGCACACGGTACGCGTGGGGTGGATCTGCGCCCGGCGGGTTCGACTGCTCCGGGCTGACAAGCTGGGCGTATCGGCAGGCCGGTGTGGAGCTGCCACGCCTAGCCCAAGAGCAAAATATCGGGCAACAGGTCCGCTACGAGGACCTGCAACCGGGCGACCTCGCGGTGTGGGATGGACACGTTGCCATGTACGCCGGTGACGGGATGCTCATCGAAGCTGGCGACCCAGTTCAGATGAACCCGGTGCGAACAGAAAACATGGGAATGGCCTTCAAAGGTTTCTGGCGTCCAACAGCGTGATAGATTTGCTGCATGATTACCCGTGCTATTTTGCCCGTCAAGCTTTCACTGACCGACGGCGATTTCTACACCCTGTGGGCGCCAACCTGGAAGGAGCACGGCTCCGAGTGGCAGGCCTTTTCCGGCGATGAAAACTCGGTGCTCGTCTTCGAATCCCCCGAGGCGCTGCTCGCATACATCAACAACACGCCGAAGCACGACCTGGCGAACCACCCCAAGTGGGAGCAGTTTTCCAACCAGGGCGACGACCGTGTGGTGCCGAATGACAAGCAGTACTTCGACATCATTGGTGCACCGGAGTTGCTGGCTGGCCGCCCAAGCCACGAGAACGTCTCGCACCTGTCCCGCGTGTTGCAGATTTCGCGCTCCCTCGCGGAGGTAGCGGCGGCAGAGCCAGCACTGATCTTCTTCGCCTCTCACTCGATTTTGGGCAACGTCAACCGCGGCTCTGATCACTACCAGGGTGAGAACGGCCTGGACGAGTGGTCTGGTGTCGGCCGCGTCGTGCTGGCGAACTGGGAAGAGGTAGTCAAATCCCTCGATGAGTCGGTCCGCGTGGTGCAGACGGACTCCATCGACGCGGCAGCGGTCAGCGCCGCTGCCGCAGCTATCGAGGCCGCGCAAAAGGCCCGCGAAGAGGCGAAGCAGCAAGCCAGCGAGGCCGAGCGTGCTGAGCAGGAGGCGCAAGACCCATACGACAATTCCGCGTGGGCACGTGCCGGAATCGACCCAGTGAAGGTTTCCATCCAGGGCAAGAGCGTCTACACGCTGCGCACCTACCTGGGCTCCAACCCGGTATTCCTGGGCAAGTACGGTGAAATCTTCACGTTCCCGTCCACCAAACACCTTGGACGCTGGATTATCGAGAATGATGACCACGACCTCGCCGCAGTAGCAACCTGGCCTGACCTGGTTACCCTGGCCAACGCTGGTGAGCTCGAGGTCACCGTCCACCCGGACAACTCCTACTCCTTCAACGGCATCGCGCAGGACATCAAGCAGGGCGTCGATAGCGTCGATACCAAGCAGATGGCGAAGGCCTACGAGCTGCTTGCCGACGCCGCCGACTGGGCCAAGGACGACTCGCTCAACTCCTTCCTCCTGGCAAACCCACGCATGCAGGACTACCTGGCGTACATGCTGGGCTCCACCGAAGCCGCAGGATACGTCCCATCCGCACCGTTTACGGATAAGGCTGAGGCGTGGAACGAGATGGAGCTGCAGCTCATCAAGCGCTTCTCCAAGTTCTAGTCGCAGCCTAAATTCCTGAGGCCGTCGAAGACGCCGGATTCTGGCACACGTAAAATGTGCCACCATGGACCAGGTCGATCCGTTAATCTCCGCTATTTATCGTTGGTTCGATGTATCCGGTGTCTTACTGATGGGCATCATCGGTGGCACAATCGCACGCCACCGTGGCTACGACATCATCGGGTTTTTCTTCATCGCGATGCTCTCCGCACTCGGCGGAGGCATGCTTCGCGACGTCCTCATCAACGAAGGCACCGTGGCGGCAATGAGCCAGCCGGAGTACCTCATCCTGGCTTTTACCGGCGCGGTGATCGCGCGCTTTACATACTTCAAAGGGCGCGCGTGGAGCGTGCTTGAAAGCCACGGCGACGCCTTCGTCTCAGCGCTGTGGGCGGCCACCGGGGCGTCGAAAGCCCTGACGTACGGGCTGCCGGTCCTGCCTGCGATCATGATGGGCGTGTTCACCGCGACGGGCGGCGGCATGATCCGCGACGTCGTCACCGGCCGCGAGCCGAGTGTCTTCGGCAACAACCAACCAACGGTCATTCCAGCCGTGGCATGCTCTGTCATCGTGCTGCTTGGGCACGCCACGGGCCACATGGCGATCGGGATGGTGATTGGCCCGATGGTGAGCTTCGGACTCTTCCTGCTCGGCTACTACGGAAACTGGCGGATCTCCACGAACTCCGAGTTCGCGCCGGTAAACCAGACCGCGGCACACCTCGCTGAACTGGCTCGGAAAGCGGAGCGTCGCTCACGCAACATCGCGCGTGAACTCGAGCCGACCCGCGTGCGCTCCTGGCGCCACCGCCAGATGGAAAAGGCGCTCCAGCGCAGGATCGAATCGGAAGTCAAGCGCGGCAAAGGGCGTAAAGAGGCCGTGCACGAGGCAGACGCGTTCCTGCAGGAATTCACCTCCCAGTTCGAGGCGATTGATGCAGAGGACAAGCAGGATGTGACGGAGGGGGCGTCGACCGGCGAGTCGCTGCTCGACGGCATCGGGGTGGACCTCTCCGGCGATTCCTACGACGAGGACCGCAACCTTGATCAGACCGCCAGCAAGATGCTGGACATGATTCTGCAGGACGACAAACTCACCGACGAGCTCATCGAGCGGCTGGTCAAGCAGTACGAAGCGCGAAACTCTTAGAGCGCCGCGGTGCCGAAGGCCCAGCCAGCGCCGAAGGTGATGGCAAGCCCAAGCCCGCCGCCGATGACCAGGCGCAACACGGCGCGCGTCACGCTCGCGCCACCAATGCGAGCAGAGATCGCGCCAGTTGCCGCCAGCGCCACGAGAGTCACAATGAACGTCGACGCCACACGCCACGAGTCTGGCGGAAGTAGCACCGCAGCAAGCGGCAGCAACGCACCGAGGAAGAAGGAAATGAACGACGCAATGGCCGCGGACCATGGGTTCGCAAGGTCGTCCTCGTCGATGCCGTAGTGCATTTCCAAGTGGGCCTTGATGGGGTCCTCGGCGGTGCGCTCCTTCGCCACCTTCAGCGCCGTCTTCGAGCTCAAACCAGACGCGACGTAGCCTGCGACCAGGTGCTCGAACTCCTCGTGCGGGTCCTCCTTGTGCAGCTCGAGCTCGCGCTCAATGAAGGCGCTTTCCATATCCCGCTGGGAGGACACGGACACGTATTCGCCGAGCGCCATCGACACTGCGCCACCGATCAGCGCGGCGATGCCGGCCGTAGCGATCGCGGGAACGTTCGGGGTAGCACCCGCGACGCCGACGACCACCGCGGCCGTCGAAACGATGCCATCATTCGCGCCGAGCACTGCCGCGCGCAGCTTGTTCAGCCGCTCATTCATGCCTTCAACTGCAACCATGCGCTACATCGTGGCTGAAACTACACACCCGCGCAACAAAGCGCAGCCTCACCAATATCGTGGGTGACCTGGCGTACGATAGCCTGCGATGAACACTGCAATACGCATCGCAAGCGCCGTGTGCGCGCCCCTGTGCCTGACTCTCGCCCCTGCCCCGCTTGCGCAGGCGGAGGATACGACGGTCACGACCACGGTCACACCCCGCCCCGGGTTTTACGACGACTACGGCAACTGGGTCCCTCCTGTTCGCCTCCACGCGCCGGACACGAACAATTGCGAACGCTCCCTGTGGCCGCCCGAACCAGTCTCGACGTCCGAAGCTCGCGAAACCGAGACGCTCCAACCACTCCCCGTAACCTACGAGGGCTCCTGCGGCATCGAGGCGCCCGAGGGATTCCATGTCGATGAGGGGGTGCTCGCGTCCGCGTGGCTGGTCGCCAACCTCGATACCGGCGACGTGATTGCGATGAAGGATCCGCACGGCAGGTACAGGCCGGCCTCGATTATTAAGGTGCTGCTCGCACTCGTGGCGATTGACGAGCTGCCCCGCGAACAGCGCGTTGTGGTCAGCGAGGAATCCGCTGGCCAGGAGGGCTCCGCCGTCGGCATCGGGGCCGGCGGCGAGTACACCGTCAACGACCTGCTACACGGCCTACTGATGGCCTCGGGCAACGACGCCGCCCATGCGCTCGCGCAGGCGCTCGGCGGTGACGACGCCACCCTGACGAAGATCAACGCGAAGGCCCGTGAGCTCGGCATGCTCGACACCCGCGCAACCTCCTACTCCGGCCTGGATCGGGCTGGGATGTCCACTTCGGCATGGGATATGGCGCTCGCCTACCGGGCCGCGTTTTCCAACCCGACGTTCGCCGAAATCGCAGACACCGCCTCCTACCCCTTCCCCGGCTACGGCGACATCCCGGGCTACGAGCTGTGGAATGACAACAAGCTCTACCTCAACGACCCAGACGGCATCGGCGGCAAGACCGGCTACACGGATGACGCGAACCACACGTTTGTAGGCGCAGTCGACCACGACGGCGTGCGTCTGGTGGCGGTAGTGCTGGACACCACGGTGGATAAAATGCGCGCGTGGCAGCAGGCGCAGACGCTTCTCCACGAGTCCTACGCCTACGCCTCCGAGCGCTCGACCCACGTGGCGTCGCTGAACCCTGTCGAGGAAACGCCAACGACGACGCAGCAGCCGACTGATACCGATGCTCATAAGCCTGGAACAACAAAAAGCCAGGGAGGCATTCCCTGGCTCTCGATCGCGCTCGTCGGCGGAGTGCTGGTTGTGGCCGCACTCGCCGTCGCGCTTAGTCTCGCGTCAGCAAAGAAACGATCCCGACGCCAATAGCGCCAATCGCCGCACCCACGCCCAGCGCCTTGCCTGACGCCGAGGCGCTGTTCGCCGGATCCTGGTACGCACCCGCGCGCACGTTAATGATCGCGGACTCCGGCACCTCAACCGGCTCGAGTTCCAGCGATTCCTCCGTGGTCGCGGTCCAGGCAGAAACGTAGAGCACCACGCGCCAGATGAGGTAGAGCACCACCATCAGCGCAATCACCGGGCCGAAGATCGCGCCGGCCGGGTTGCCCGTCGCCGAGCTGACAATCACGGTTGCGAACTGCTTCACCAGCTCGAACGCGACCGCGCCGAGCAGCGCGCCCTTCAAGCCGGACTTCATCGGCACCTTCGTGCGCGGCATGTACGTGACCATCCACCACATAACCAGGAAGTTCGCCAGCACACCGACCAACAGGCCGACGGCCCACACTACGGCGCGTGAGCCCGGGAAGTCGCCGAGACCGAAATGCTCCATCGCCTGCGAAGTCCACGAAGAGGCACCGATGGCGGTCACACCGAACGCCACGATGAACAGCACGATGAGACCGATGAGGCCGAGCAGGTCTGTCAACTTCTTCACGACGAAGTTTCCACCATCATTCGCGTCAAGGTTCCACATCGCCGAAATGCCGACTCGCAGGTTGTTCATCCACCCCAAGCCGGACCAGAGAGTGGTGAGCAAACCGACGCCTGCGACGGCGCCGCGCTGATCAATCGCCGCCTGCAGCAGCTCGTTGACGGTATCGCCGAGCCCGCCCTCGAGGTTCTCGGTGATCTGGTCCTGCACCTGCTGCATAATGTCGGGGCGCCCGTTCAAAAACATACCGAGCGCAGCGAACAACAACATCGCCAGCGGGAAGAGCGACAGGACAGAAAAGTACGTAATACCTGCAGAAAGCTGGTTACCTCCCTGCGCGGAGAAACGCTCGTTCATCCGCATCAGGTGGCCGACCGCCGGAGCCTTCTTCGCGATCTCGTCCGCAGCGCCCTCTGTTTGCTGCTTCGTGGCTCGCTCAATACCCTGCCGGTCGGTGTATTCCGTCTGTGGCGACGTCGACGTGGCCATCACAGTCCCTTCCCTACGTTTGGTTAGTTACGCTAAGCACACCATCGTAGAGGAAAGGTCCACGATCTAGCCACCGAATTATTAGGCTCCGGCCAGGAACCCGACTTTCTCGTAGACGTCTTTGACCAACGGCGCCGCGATTTCTCGGGCGCGCTGCGCTCCGTCTGCGAGGATGCGTTCCAGTTGCGCGCGGTCGTTCATGAGCTCGTCGTAGCGGGCGCGAAGTGGCGTCGTAAAGGCTTCGAGTGCATCCGCCGTATCCACCTTCAGCGCGCCGTAACCCTTGCCCTCGTAGCTGGCCACCAGCGAGTCGATCGGGGTGCCGGTCAGCGCCGACTGGATCACCAGGAGGTTGGAGACGCCAGGCTTGTTCTCCTTGTCGTAGGCGACGACGCCATCGTCGTCCGTCACCGCGGACCGGATCCGCTTCGCGGACACCTTCGGATCATCCAGCAGGTTGATCAGGCCCTTCGGGTTCTGCCCAGACTTGCTCATCTTCGACGTCGGATCCTGCAGGTCATAAATCTTTGCCGAGCCTTCCGGGATGAGGCCCTCAGGCACCACGAACGTGGAGCCGTAGCGGGAGTTGAAGCGCTCAGCGAGCGTACGGGTCAGCTCGAGATGCTGACGCTGATCTTCGCCAACGGGCACGAGCTGCGGCGAGTACAGCAGAATATCGGACGCCATCAGCACTGGGTAGGTAAACAGACCGACAGAGGTGCGGTCCTGGCCCTGCTTCTGGCTCTTGTCCTTAAACTGCGTCATGCGGCTTGCCTCGCCGAAGCCGGTGAGGCACTGCAGCACCCAGGTCAGCTCCGTGTGCTCAGGCACATGCGACTGCACGAACAGAGTGGACTTCTCTGGGTCGATGCCGAGCGCGATCAGCTGCGCGCAGCCCGCGATGGTGCGCTCGCGCAGCTCCTTCGGATCCTGGTCGACCGTAATGGCGTGCAGGTCCGGGATGAAATAAAACGCGTCGTACCCGTCTTGCAGGTCAATCCACTGCTTCAATGCCCCAAGGTAGTTGCCGAGGTGGTAGGAATCTGCCGTGGGTTGAATGCCGGAAAGTACGCGCTGTTTTTCAGTCATGCCTACCTACTGTAGACCGGAACGTGCGCGTGCGGTACCTGCCCTATTCTTTTTCCTCTTTGTCGGCCTTGTTGTTTGGCCGCGGGTCGGTTCGGCGCATGCGCTTGATTCCGCGGTAGACCTGGCGCGCCCCCGGCACCATCCGCGCTCGCCGGTAGAAGTAAGAGGTCAGCGCGTACTTCGGGTCGATCTCGGCGACGCGCTCGTCGTCGTACACATAGACCGGCAGTGACCAGCCACGCTTCAGGGAAACCAGGCGGATACCCAGCACGAGCAGCACAGTGACAATGACGTTGACCCACTCCGGGACCCCCACCATCATCATCAGCCACCACGCCACGGTGCCAATCACCGCCGCCGACGCATACAGCTCTTTCCGGAACACCAGCGGCACACGATCGGAGAGGACGTCGCGAATGATACCGCCGGAAACACCGGTGGTGATGGCGGCCACGCAGGCAATGATGAACCCGTGGCCGTTCTCAATCGCGATTCGAATACCAACAACAACGAACGCGGCGAGCCCGATGGCGTCGGCAACTAAGAAGCCGCGACGCAGCTGGTGCATCAGCCAACTAATGCGGACAGTCACCACCGAAGCGATCACTACGATCAGCAGGTATTCGGGCTTTTCCACCCACACCATCGGGTAGATGCCCAGCAGCAGGTTGCGCACAGTACCGCCGCCGAGCGCGGTGAACGCGCCGAGGGTGATGACCCCGAAGAGGTCCATGCGCATGCGGCCCGCGGACACGGCGGCGGTCATGGCCTCTGCGACGATGCCGATGATGAAGAGCGCGGTGATGAGCTGATCGGTGCTGACTGCGTCCATATTAAATGTCGTACTCCACGATGAGCGGGGAGTGATCCGACCAGCGCTGCTCTACCGCCGGTGCCTTCTCCACCCAGCTGCGCTGCGCGCGCTCAAGCATGGACTTCGTTGCGGCCTGGTAGTCGATGCGCCAGCCGGCGTCGTTGTTAAACGCCTGGCCACGGTAGGTCCACCATGTGTACGGCGCGTCCTCGGGTTGCAGGCGGCGCGCGACGTCGAACCACTGCGGGTTCTCATTCGCTTGTCGACGCCCCTCCGACTGGTACTCCACTGCCCCAGCCCACCGGCTTGCTTCCTTGTCTTCGAGGTCCTGGGCGGCGTCATCCGGGAACGCACCAAAGACGGAGTCCATGAACGCGCGCTCGTCGGGCAGGAAACCGGACTTCTTCCGGTTCGTTTTCCAGTTCTTGAGGTCTTCGCGGCGGTGGCAGATGTTCCAGTCGCCTGCGATCACCATGTCGGGGTACTTCGCGGGCAGTTCCTCGAGCACCGGGCCGAACTGGTCGAAGAAGCGGTACTTCTCGTCCTGCTTGGCGGTCTCCGCGGCGCCCGACGGGAGGTAGAGCGACGCCACCCGCACGCCATTCTCTAGCGTCGCCGCAATGAAACGCCCCGCATCCTCGAAGCCCGGAATGCCAATGCTTACCTCAGATAGGGGGGTTCTTGAGAGAATTCCCACACCCGCTCGCCCCTTCGCGCCCGGAGTTTCCGCCGGGGCGACAGCGAGATGCCACCCCTGTTCGAGCACAGGCGCCAGCGCGAGCTCGGTTTGTTGCTGCGTTGCCCGCACCTCTTGCATCAGCACGACGTCGACAGACGAGGCGTCGAGCCATGCGTGCATCCCGTGATTGAGCTCGTTGCGGACCTTCGTTGCCGCGCGGATTCCGTTGACGTTGACCGAAGCAATGCTTAAAACCATGCCCATGACCCTACCTTTCCCCGCTAATACAAGACACGCGGTATGTAAAAGCTGTACGCTGTGGGTTTAGGCAACACATTTGACGCGATACTTAAGGAGAACCATGGCTCAAATCATTTGGACACGCACCGATGAAGCGCCACTGCTGGCAACCTATTCCCTCAAGCCAATCGTTGAGGCATTCGCCGCTCAGGCGGGGCTCGATGTCACCACCGCTGACATCTCGCTTGCAGGCCGCATCATTGCGCAGTTCCCGGAGCGTCTCACCGATGAACAGAAGATGGACGACGCACTTGCGCAGCTCGGCCAGCTTGCTACTACCCCCGAAGCGAACATCATCAAGCTTCCGAACATCTCGGCTTCCCTGGTCCAGCTGAAGAAGGCCATCGCAGAGCTGCAGGCCGCTGGCTTCGACCTGCCGGAGTACCCGGACAATCCTTCCACCGACGAAGAGCGCGAAGTACAGAAGAGTTACGACGCCGTGAAGGGCTCCGCCGTGAACCCCGTCCTGCGCGAGGGCAACTCCGATCGCCGTGCGCCGGAGGCCGTCAAGAACTTCACGAAGAAGCACCCACACTCGATGGGCGCGTGGTCGAAGGACTCCAAGACCAACGTTGCGACCATGGATGCTGGCGACTTCCGCCACAACGAGAAGTCCGTCATCATGCCGGCGGCCGATTCCCTGACCATCAAGCTGGTCGCCAATGATGGCACCGAGACCGTCCTCAAGGACTCCCTGGCCGTCGAAGCTGGCGAAGTCGTGGATGGCACCTTCATGTCCGCCAAGGCACTCGACGCGTTCCTTCTCGACGCCGTCAAGCGCGCCAAGGAAGAGGGCGTGCTCTTCTCCGCCCACCTGAAGGCAACGATGATGAAGGTCTCCGACCCAATCATCTTCGGCCACGTCGTCCGCGCATACTTCAAGGACGTCTACGACAAGTACGGCGAGACCCTGCTGGCTGCTGGCTTGAACGGCGAGAACGGCCTGGGCGCAATCCTCGACGGCCTTGCTGGCGTCGATAATGGCGAGGAGATCCGCGCGGCCTTCGAGCAGGCACTGAAGGACGGCCCGGCGTTGGCGATGGTCAACTCCCACAAAGGCATCACCAACCTGCACGTACCATCCGACGTGATTATCGACGCCTCGATGCCTGCGATGATCCGCACCTCGGGCCACATGTGGAACGCTGCCGACCAAGAGCAGGACACCCTGGCGACCATCCCGGACTCCTCCTACGCGGGCGTCTACCAGGCGGTTATCGACGACTGCCGCGCCAACGGCGCCTACGACCCAACCACCATGGGCACCGTGCCAAACGTCGGCCTGATGGCGAAGAAGGCTGAGGAGTACGGCTCCCACGACAAGACCTTCAAGATCCCAGCCGACGGCAAGGTCCAGGTAGTTAGCAAGCTTGGCAACGTCCTCATCGAGCACGACGTCGAAGCCGGCGACATCTGGCGCGCATGCCAGACCAAGGACGCCCCGATCCAGGATTGGGTGAAGCTCGCCGTCAACCGCGCACGCCTGTCCGGCATGAAGGCCATCTTCTGGCTCGACGAGGAGCGCGCACACGACCGCAACCTCATCTCCCTTGTTGAGAAATATCTGCAGGACCACGACACCGACGGCCTGGACATCTCCATCATGAACCCGGTTGAGGCGACGAAGGTCTCTGTTGAGCGCATCCGCCGCGGCGAGGACACCATCTCCGTAACCGGTAACGTCCTGCGCGACTACAACACCGACCTGTTCCCGATCCTCGAGCTGGGCACCTCCGCGAAGATGCTCTCCGTCGTTCCACTGATGGCTGGCGGTGGCCTCTTCGAGACCGGTGCTGGCGGCTCTGCACCGAAGCATGTGCAGCAGGTCCAGGAAGAGAACCACCTGCGCTGGGACTCCCTCGGCGAGTACCTCGCGCTTGCCGAGTCCTTCCGCCACGAGAAGAACACCAAGGGCAACGAGAAGGCAGGCGTCCTCGGTGACGCGCTGGACCGCGCAACGGAGAAGCTGCTCAACGAAGGCAAGTCGCCATCGCGCAAGGTCGGCGAGATCGACGACCGCGGCTCCCACTTCTGGCTGGCACGCTACTGGGCTGAGGAGCTCGCTGCACAGTCCGAGGACGCAGACCTGGCGGCCACGTTCGCCCCGGTTGCGGCTGCACTGGCAGAGAACGCCGAGACCATCGACGCAGAGCTGCTCGCGGTCCAGGGCTCCCCTGCCGACCTGGGTGGCTACTACTGGCCTGAGGAGGCCAAGGTGACTGCCGTCATGCGCCCGTCGGCAACGTTTAACAAGGTGATTGACGGTTTGAAGTAAACCCTCGGTTTGATCGGCCCCGGTTGCTGCGTTTTCGCGGCGGCCGGGGTTTCGTTTACGGTTCTTAACCTGGCGCCCAGGATGGTAACCAGAGGATGGTAATCAGCCGAGTAACTGGGCCAACGGCGATCACCTCTACTCGGCTGATTACCATCCTCTGGTCACCATCCTCGGCGAAGAGCGGGCTGCGGGTGTGGTGGCGTCGAGAAGCAGGTACTCACCCGAGGGCAGCCCGGCGGCCAGCGATGGTGTCGCGGACCTCGCGGACGAACTGATCGGGGTACCGACGCAAGAACGACGGCGAGTAGCGGAGGAAGACGTAGCCCCTGTTGGCGATCATCTTCTGTCGTTCGAACTCTTCCTGCCGCGCGCGTTCGGCGTTGGGTCCCTGGTATTTCACGTTGCCGTCGATCTCGATGAGCAGCCAGCCGTCGATGCAAAGATCTGCGTAGCGTCCAGCCACTTCGTACTGCGTAAGCAAAGGGCCGATCCCCGCCCGGATCAGCAGAGCGCGTGCGAAAGATTCGTAGGGCGAACCGGAATCCGCGACACAGTGCCGGATGCACTCCCGGACCACGGCAACGCCCTTTAGCCTGCCAAGTTGGGATGCCTCCCGTTCAAGAAGTTCAAACGTAAACCCACTACACCGAAGGTAGTCGGCAGCGACGAGCCCTTCGACGAAGCCGTAATGGCGGGCGATGTCAGCAAACGTTCGGAAACCGTTAGTAACCCGGTGGCCGTCGCGCAACGAGATTTCGTTGCTACGCAGCACCATGCGCCGAAACATTATCCCCTCCCGGTTTCGGCGAGATGGCGGGCTCCCCCTCGAAAGCAGACACAGTTCGACGGGTTCTTCCGTCGTACTAATCACCCAAATGCCGTGCATGCGCGCGGCCGATCTTCCGACCAACACCGCTTCCCTGCTCATCATCGCAGCAGCTTCGACGCGCAGCCACTGACGTTCGTGGAACCTCAGCTCTTTCCAGCCCTTCTCTGCATACACAATGCTCGTGTCGAGCACCCGATACGGCCCTCGGAGTTTGTCGAGTTCCTTGTGGGAAAGAACCCGCTTGTCCACAATCCCCCGCCGTAGCTCTTCCTTCCGTTCCTCCCACCGTTGCCGTTGTGCATTATGTGCTCTGTCAATCCCCATGTCTTTTCTGACGGCGAAAACCCGGCACCGGTTCCCTCCCGTCGCCGAAGGCCTACCCCGCGTTGCACGACGCGAAGGTTCACGAACGTACACCACCGTCACTATTGTCAACATGGTTGAACCAGCAAGTTGGCATGACTACCGCCCGGGGTGAGCGTGGCGCTGGACGCTCTTCACTTTTCTATTTATATTCACATATATCGCCTGGTTAAACAGTATTGCTAGACAGCTTGGTTCACACAGAACCTACCAAGCGTTACATTGTTCCCCATGACACAATACGACAACAGCAATACGAAAGACTGGTCCTTCAACACACGCTCTATCCACGCCGGACAGGCCGTCGATAGTGACTACGGGGCTCGCAACCAGCCCATCTACATGACCACCTCCTACGTGTTCGACAACGCTCAGCACGCAGCAGACCGCTTCAACCTCTCCAACCCAGGCCCGATCTACACTCGCCTGACCAACCCGACCCAGCAAGCGCTCGAAGACCGCATCGCGGACCTCGAGGGTGGCGTCGCAGCTACCGCATTCGCCTCTGGCATGGCTGCAGAGACCGCCGCCATCACGAACCTGGCGTCGGCAGGTGACCACATCGTCACCTCGCCTCGCATCTACGGCGGCACCGAGACCCTGTTCCAGGTGACGCTGCCACGCCTCGGCATCGACGTCACGTTCGTGGACAACCCTGACGATCCAGAGAGCTGGCAGGCGGCTGTCCAGCCGAACACGAAGGCGTTCTACGGCGAGACCTTCGGCAACCCGATCGCCGACGTCCTCGACATCCCGACCGTCGCGGAGGTCGCGCACCGCAACCAGGTGCCACTGATTATTGACAACACCATGGCCACCGCCGCCTTGGTCCGCCCACTGGAGCTCGGTGCAGACATTGTCGTCGCTTCCACTACGAAGTTCTACACGGGCAACGGCGCAGCTATCGGCGGCGTCCTCGTCGACGGCGGCAAGTTCGACTGGACCGTCGAGCGCGACGGCAAACCGGTCTTCCCGTACTTCGTCACCCCGGATCCGGCGTACCACGGCCTGAAGTACGCGGACCTCGGTGCACCGGCCTTCGCGCTGAAGGCCCGCGCCGGCATCCTGCGCGACACCGGCGCTGCAATCTCCCCGTTCAACGCGTGGGTTGCGCTGCAGGGACTGGACACGCTCAGCCTGCGCGTGGAGCGCCACAACGAGAACGCACTGAAGGTGGCAAAGTTCCTCAGCGAGCACGACAAGGTAGCCAAGGTGAACTTCGCCGGCATCGAGTCCTCCCCGTACTACGCGGTCAAGGAGAAGCTCGGCCTGCGCTACACCGGCTCGGTCCTCTCGTTCGAAATCGCAGGCGACAAGGACGACCACACCAACGCTTGGAAGTTTATCGACGCCCTCAAGCTGCACTCAAACCTGGCAAACATTGGCGATGTGCGCTCCCTGGTGGTCCACCCGGCAACGACGACGCACTCCCAGTCGGATGCTGAAGGCTTGGCGCGCGCCGGTATCTCCCAGGCGACTATCCGCCTGAGCGTCGGCATCGAAGACGCCGACGACATCATTGCGGACCTCGAGCGCGGATTCGCAGCGATCTAAGATGCCCAACCTGGCGCCTGAAGGCGAGCTGCAGAGAGTCCCAATCGGCGACTACACCACAGAGGCGGGAGCCACCATCCAGGACGCCCACATCGCCTACCAGCGGTGGGGGCAGTTCCGGGGTGACCCGAAGGGCGAGAACAACATCCTCCTTGTTGAGCACGCCTTAACCGGGGACTCCAACGCCGCCGAGTGGTGGGGCGGGGCGATTGGCCCCGGCAAAGCACTCGACACCGACACTTGGTGCGTGATCTGCACCAACGTGATCGGGTCCTGCTACGGCTCGACTGGCCCTGCGAGCACGCATCCCGACGGCGCCGCGTGGGGGTCCCGCTTCCCCGCACTTTCAGTCCGCGACCAGGTCCGCGCCGAACACACCCTGTTCACCCAGCTCGGTATCCACCGTGTGCATGCCATCATGGGGGGCTCCATGGGCGGGGCGCGCACCCTGGAGTGGACGCTGCTTTACCCCGAATCTGTCGGCTACGCCTGCGTCATGGCAGTCTCCGCGCGCGCAAGCGCCTGGCAGATCGGCATCCAGGAGGCTCAGATTTACGCCATCGTGCGCGACCCCAACTGGCACGACGGCGACTACTACTCCACCGGCACCTCCCCCGATGAGGGACTGGCTGCCGCCCGGCGCATCGCACACCTCACCTACCGCGGTGAGCTCGAAATCGACGAGCGCTTCGGCACAAGCGCCCAAGAAGGCGAAAACCCACTCGGCCCCTACCGCGAGCACGACCAGCGCTTCGCTGTGCAAAGCTACCTGGACTACCAGGGGCAAAAGCTCGTCAAGCGTTTCGACGCCGGCGCCTACGTCACACTCACCGAAGCCATGAACCGCCACGACATCGGCCGCGGTCGCGGAGGCCTGAACAAGGCGCTGCACTCGTCGACGGTGCCGACGATGATTGTGGGCGTCGATACGGATATTTTGTACCCCTACCACCAGCAGGAACACATGTCCCGCAACCTGGGAAACCTGCTGGGGATGCACAAGCTGTCATCCCCGGTTGGCCACGACGCGTTTCTCGTCGAGGCCCGCCAGATGGACAACATCTTGCGCAACTTCATCGCGCTGACCAGCGCGTAAGATCCCTTTAGGAGCCCAGCGCGTCCACCGACCAGGCTAGCCACACCATCGCGGCGCCCAGGCCGGTGGCAAACGCGATATCAAACCGCTTCGAGCGCACCGCCAGCAGACCAATGACTTGCGAGTCACAGGTCAGGCGCAGCAGTGCGCACCACAGCATGGTCGCCCCCAGTGTGAACGTGGCACGCCGCCAGTGGTCCGTCAGCGACCACACCCCAGCGGCGACAAACCCCAGGATGAACACGCCGACCATCGCCACCTGCACGTTCCGAGGCAGGGGCGAGGGCGGGTTCCCAATGTCATGAGGGTTGTCCAGCGACAACCCTTCGGCCGAGTTAGGCAAGCTGCTCAGCCCGCTCCACGATATTGCGGACCAGGAACGTGCGAGTCATCGGGCCAACGCCACCAGGGTTCGGCGAGACCCAGCCCGCCTTCTCCCACACATCCGGGTGCAGGTCGCCGACTGTTTTGCCGTCGACACGAGAGACGCCCACGTCCAGCAGCGCGGCGCCTTCCTTAATCATGTCCGCAGTAATCATGTGTGGTTTGCCAGCCGCCGCGATGACCACATCCGCCCGGCGCGTCTCCGCGGCCAGATCCTTGGTGCCGGTGTGGCACAGCACCGTCGTGGCGTTGACGTTGCGCGAGGTCAACATCAGCGAGATTGGGCGGCCCACGGTTACTCCGCGGCCGATGACGCACACGATCGCACCGTTCAGATCCACACCGAAGCGCTCAAGCAGCTTGATGGAGCCGTTCGGCGTACACGGCAGCGGCGCGGGCTCGTTGAGCACCAGCTTGCCCAGGTTGACCGGGTGCAGGCCGTCGGCGTCCTTGTCTGGATCGATGAGTTCCAGGATGCGGTTCTCATCCAAGTGCTTCGGCAGTGGCAGCTGCACGATGTAGCCGGTGACGGCGTCGTCGTTGTTGAGCTCCTCGATGACTTCCTCGAGTGCTTCCTGCGTGATGTCCCCTGGCAGCTCCTTCATGATGGAGGCAATGCCCAGCTCTTCACAGTCGCGGTGCTTCATGCGCACGTAGTTCTGGCTCGCCGGATCATCGCCGACCAGCACGGTGGCCAGCCCCGGCGTAATCCCACGCTCGCGCAGGGCGGCAACTCGTGTTTTGAGATCTGCAAAGATCTCCTCGCGGTACAGTTTTCCGTCTAATTTAATCGCAGTCACGGTGACCATCCTAGACTGTAACCATGTGCGCTTTTCACGTTATCTTTGACAATCCCGTCATCCCAGGCAACACCGGCAACGCAATCCGGCTGTGCGCAAACACCGGCGCCGTACTGCACCTGGTGGAGCCACTCGGGTTCAACTTCGAAGACAAGCACCTGAAGCGCGCAGGCCTTGACTACCACGACCTAGCGGACGTGCAGATCCACCCGACTATCGACGCCTGCTTCGCCTCCATCCCGGACGCCCGCATCTTCGCGTTCACCACGCAGGCAACCGACTACTACCAGGACGTCGAGTACCGCGACGGCGACGCCCTCCTCTTCGGCACCGAGCCGACCGGTCTTCCCGAAGCACACCGCAGCCACCCGCGCGTGACCAAGCAGCTCCGCATCCCGATGCTGCCGAGCCGCAGGTCAATGAACCTTTCCAACTCCGCGTCCGTCGCCGTCTTCGAGGCCTGGCGGCAGTTGGGATTCGTCGGCGGAGTCTAAGCGGAAGGGTTGCTACAGCTGTTAAGATCTGTGCCTGTTACCCTGCCCCTTAATTGAAACGAGTCCGCCATGCTCTCTACGACTGCATCCCGTGCCCGTTTGACCGCTGTACTCGCCGCTTCTGCATTGTTGGCGAGTTGTTCGGGTTCCTCCGATGAGGAGCTCGACGCATGGCGCGCCGAGCAGGACGCAGCTGTTTCGGACATTGCCTCAATGCTCGACGAGCATACCTCGCTACCAGCTGTTACCACCTCTGCCCAGCAGACGCAGTACCGTTCAGAGCCGGACTACCGCGAACGCCCAAGCGCCCCCAGCCAACGCGTCGAGCCACCGATTCAACGCAACGTCATCGATCCGAGAAACGACTCATCTGGGCAGCGGGGCCGCGACGACAACCGTGGCGTGTACTACCACAACTCCGTCGACTGGAAGTGGCTGGAGCAGCCTGGCGGGATCGTACCTGGCGGCAGGATCATCAACGAGACACAAAGCTCGGGCTGTTCGACGGGCTTCCTTGCATCCAAAGGCGAGCGGATCTTCATCATCACTGCGGGCCACTGTGGCGATCGCGGCGATCAGTTCTACGTGCAGGACGCCCAAGGCAACTGGTCGTATGTCGGAGAGATGGTGGAGTCCTATCTGGAGAAGGACGCATACGGCGGTATCGTCGGCGCCGATATCGGGCTGATCGAAATCACCGGCGATGCGCGATATTCCTCAACACTCCCGTTGGATCTTCCGCTCCGCGGCTGGATCACCCCACAAGAAGCGCAAGCCCGAGGCATGGCCATCTGCCGTCTCGGCGCCACCACCGGTTACTCATGTGGAGAGTTCGAAAGCATCGGAAACAACGGCCTCTTCTACTTCCGCAGCATCACCGATCGCGGAGACTCAGGCGGCGCGGTCTTCGCCGCCGACAACTCTGGAGTGTGGGCCGTAGGCGTCAACTCCAACGTGTCCGATGCGAATAAGACCCGCGTAGGCGCCATGGAGATCGGCAGCGCCATCCAATACTGGGGCCTGACCATCCACAACTAAGTCTCCTCGACGAGCGCTACCGCATCGTCCATACCTGGAAGCGTGCGGGTGCGCAGCGTGTCGACGATCCAACGCCCCTCCCCCGCGCGCATATCCCGCGCCACCATTTTGACGGCTCCAGGGACCAGATCAAAGCGCACGTGCGCGAGGCCAAGCCTGCGCTGCAACAGCCCTTGTTTGAAGGAAAGTTCCTGGATATGCGCGTTTTCCACCATCTGGTATCGCTGGGACAGGCGACCGAACGTGACCACGGTGACCTCTGGGTACAGCGCGACTGTCTGCCGCCGCCAATCAACCGGTGAGACCCACCGCGCTGCGCGCGGGGAGCGCAGCTGTGCACGCGACATGTCTCGCATCGCCTCACCGGACAGCGGCGCAATCGCGTCGATGACCTGCATGGCCTGCTCCAAGGTCCCGACCGGCAGCAACTTGGACGTGCCAGTTGCCTTGTTGCGCTCGGACCCGTACCCGGCCACAGTCACCGAGACGGTCCACCACCCAAACATGCGCCACAGCAGCGGTTGGCGAAGCTGTACCGCGTGGATGCGGTGCAACGGGACCGCTTGGTGCCTGCGGTTCGCAAGCCCGTACGTCATGTTGATGACGGCCCCGTTGCTGCCGGAGGTGGCGTCGTCAAGCACTGAAGTGAAGCGCCACGAGTGGTCGATGGTGCGCCAGATCTGTGGCACGAACCCGACGAGGATCGGTACTGCCGCGGTGATCGAAAGATCGGTGAAGAGCGGGACGACGCTCGAGACGACAGTAATGATGGTTGAGAGTTGGAACGCTGCAGCAAGCAGCGAACGACCAATCGGGATTGGTGGCACCAGCGTATTAGCCGGTTCGACGTCTTGCTCGGTGGGCGTCAACGCGGACGCAGCTGCGCCGGGGCGGGCAGCGATGGCCTGCAGGATCTCGGCGCGTAGTTCGTCCGCTTCCGCGCGGGGCAGGTAGGCGATCTCGATGGCCGAATTATTGCCGCCGGCCGCCTCGACGCGCACCGCCGCAAGCCCGAACAGACGTGGCGCGAACGGTTCGATGACGTCGACTGCCTGGATCCGGTCGTAGCGAGCGGTGCGCACCTTAGTGGTGAGCACCCCTCGCGTCAGCTCGATGTCTTCTTCGCCAACGCGGAATCCGATCTTGGCCCACCACAGCTGCGAAATAATGAACACTACGAGCAGGCCAACGACAAACACGCCGACGGCCACGCCCACATCCATGATGCCGATGCCTTCGTCCTGCAGCCAGTTGACTAGGGGCATCGTGAAGTTGAAGACAGCGATCGTGAGCAGCGCAAGCAGCGTCGCCCACACGCGCAGCAACGGGGTCAGTCGGTGGACCCGCCGGTACTCAGAGGCCGCTGTCATAGGCCACTCATCTGTTCGCGTGCTTTGACCACAAGCCGGTCACGCAGCGCGTCGGCGTCGTGGGCGGGAAGTCCAGGCAGCGTGGTCACCGAACTGACCGATGCCGTGTTCACCACCAACTTCTTGAGCCCAAGCATCCGCATCACCGGTCCCGTGTTGACGTCCACGAACTGGATGCGCCCGTAAGGGATAACGGTGAGCGTGTGCCACATCTTCCCTTGGCTCAGGATGAGCTCGTTGTTCGTTTCCAGCCACGCCAGGTTGCGTACCTGGAACGGGATAAGGAAGTACTTCCAGATGAAGAACACTCCGCAGACGGCCGCTCCCCACATCCACCAGCCTCCGTACTTCCACTGCGCCCACAGCAGGCCGCCGATGACAATCAGCGCCCACACCGTGTTGGTCACCAGCATGGGCACCATGTACTTCGGTGATACGCGGTGCATCTGCTCAACCGAGGCCGGCAGCGGTGGTCTCGCGAGTGCGTCAGTCTGCTGTTCCATGGGCCCTACCCTAGCGACTTCACCGGAAATCACGTGAACCACGCGAGAGCCACTGGCCGACATTGATTTGCTCCAGACGGTCCGCCACGACGCTGACCGCACCTGACGCATTTTGGACAATCCCGCGCACCACCAGCGCGTGCGCTGTGCGCGCCACTACACGCTGCCGCTTCCACAGCCCCGGCGACACCATGATGTTCAGCAGCCCGGTTTCGTCCTCCATCCCCAGAAACGTCAGGCCTGATGCCGTCTGCGGCCGCTGCCTGTGCGTGACCACGCCTGCGACGCGGACGCGAGTACCGTCCTCCACGCTACGAAGGTCGACCGCGCGGAGAATCCCCTCCCGTTGCAAGTGTTCGCGCAGCAGCTGCATCGGTTGAGCATCAGGGGTGACGCCGGTCGCGGCAACATCGGCCGCGAGCAGCTCGAACGCGGTCATCCCGGGCAGCGCTGGGGCGTCGATACCTGAAAGCCCAGGAAGCATCCCGTCGCGCTCTGTTGCTGCGATACCCGCAGCCCACACTGCTTGTCGACGCTCCCCTCCGAAGCAGTCCAGCGCACCGGCCTTAGCGAGCGCCTCGACGTGCTCCACGGTCAGCTCCGCCCGACGCGCCAGGTCCGCGATGTCCGTAAACGGCGCGGCCTTCTCGATCCTGGCCGCAGCCTTCTCCCCGACCCCTTTCACCAAATTCAGCCCGATCCGAATTGTGTCATTATCTATACAGCGCGCCTGTACGCCGGATCCGTTCACGCTCACCGGCAACACCGTGATGCCGTGGCGGCGGGCGTCTTGAATCAGGGACTGGGGCGAGTAGAAGCCCATCGGCTGTGCCCGCAGCAGGCCGACGCAGAACTGCGCCGGGTAGTAGTACTTCATCCACGCGGAGAAGTACACAAGCGACGCAAACGATTGCGAGTGCGACTCCGGAAATCCGTAGGCGGCAAACGCGACGATCTTGTTCCAGAGCTTTTCCGCGACGTCCGCCCCGATCCCGTTCGTGGTGTTGCAGCCCTCGAAGAACCGGGCTTTGAGCGCCGCCATTTTTGCTGGAGAACGCTTCGAACCCATCGCGCGGCGCAGCGCGTCGGCCTCCCGGCCGCTGAATCCTGCGGCGTCGACGGCGATCTGCATGAGCTGCTCCTGGAACAACGGAATACCCAGCGTCTTACCAAGAGATTTTCCCAGCACCGGGTGATCGTAAATGACGGGCTCGAGGCCATCGCGGCGCCGTAGATATGGGTGAACGGATCCGCCTTGAATTGGGCCTGGGCGAATGAGGGCCACCTCGACCACGAGGTCAAAGAATCGCTGTGGTTTCAGCCGTGGCAGCGTAGAAAGCTGCGCGCGCGACTCCACCTGGAATACCCCGACGGCGTCAGCGCGGCACAGCATGTCGTAGACGTTGGTGTCGGTGAGGTCGAGCTCCCACAGGTGCACCTCTGTGCCCGTTGTATCGCGTACGAGGTCCACCATGTGGTGCAGGGCCTCCAGCATGCCGAGCCCGAGCAGGTCAAACTTCACCAACCCCGCCGAAGCGCAGTCGTCTTTGTCCCACTGCACCACAGAGCGCTGTTCCTTGCGCGCCCACTCGATGGGGACAACGTCCGCGATCGGCCGGTCGCAGATCACCATCCCGCCCGAGTGGATCCCGAGGTGGCGTGGCTGGCCAATGAACTCCTCCGCCAACGTACATACCTGCTCCGGCGGGTCGCTGAGTCCTTTTGACCAGGCATCCGCAGCACCTTGTGGGTACCCGAGCGCCCGGGAAGCGTCACGAACAGCACCCTTCCTCCGGTACGTAATCACGTTCGCCACCTGCGCGGCACGCTCGCGGCCGTAGCGCCGGTAAACGTACTGGATTACTTCTTCGCGCCTGCCGGACTCAATATCAATATCGATATCCGGTGGGCCATCGCGGTCCGGCGACAGGAAACGCTCAAAAAGAAGGCCAGCGCTGATCGGCTCGGCGTTCGTGATCCCGAGAGCAAAGCAGACCGCTGAGTTCGCCGCCGACCCACGGCCTTGGCACAGGATATTGCTGCGCCGACAAAAGTCGACCAGGTCGTACACGATTAAGAAGTAGCCGGGGAATTGGAGCTCCTCAATCACGCTGAGTTCATAAGCAATCTGCTTCATCGCCTGCTCACGGATGTTTTCCGGGCGCGTCGCATACCGCACCTGCGCACTCGCGTAGGTCAACTCCTTCAGATAGCTCATCTCATTGTGGCCAGCAGGAGTGTCGTAGTCCGGTAGGTTTGGCGCGACAAGGTCGAGCGTAAACGCGCACTGTTCGGCAAGCTCCACGGTGGTGGCCAGCATCGGCTCACATCCCGGCAGCAGCCGGGCGAGCTGCTGCCCGCTGCGCAGCCAGTGCGCACCCATGGGGTGCAGGTCAGCAACGTCTTGCCGCAGCGCGCGGCGCTGGCCAAGCGCATGTTTCGCTGCAGCGAGGCGCGCGTGTCGGCGCGTCGCAGCGGCAGGCCGGGTACTCACTATGGCGGGAAGATGAACGAAGCGGTCTAATTGTTGGTGATGATCGGCGTCATCCGGCATGAGTGAGACCACGTACTCCCTCACCACATTTTCCACCCCGAAGCTCTCGCTCAATTTATCGAATAGCGGGGTCCACTCCCACCCGCCAAGCGCTAAGCAGGAGCCATCAAGCCACTCCCCGATTTCCCACATCGGCGGGTACGAGAGCTCGCCTTTTTGCCTACCCTCCATGTGCGCGCGCGACATCAGATGCGATAACCTCCGGTACCCTTCCGCGCCACGGGCCAGGACGGGCAGCACCCCCTCTTTCAGCGTCAGCTCTGCACCAAACACCGTGGGCATCCCGGCCGCCGCAGCAGCTTCCGCAAACTTCACCGCACCGTAGAAACCGTCACGATCACACAGGCCAAGCGCCGAAAGTCCGAGCGACCGAGCGCGTGCAACCAGCTGTTCAGGCTCGCTCGCCCCGCCAAGGAAGCTATAGGACGACACCGCGTGCAACTCGGCGAATGGCACCCCACCGCGCCGCCCACCGACCCCCTCACCCTCCGCTTCACCAGCAAAGGCGAGGTGATCTACCGGAACGACAGGACCGACGTCGTTCCCAGACAGTATCCGCTCCAGCTTTGACCATGTCAGCGGAGCACCCCCATTGAATCGCATGTTCGATAGTGTAAACATGTTCGAATGTTCGCGCAAGCGGATTTATATTCAACGTTTGTAGCCAGGGATAGACTAAGCGGTCCAATAGATGCTAAGTTTTCAAACCATCAATGATTCCCCAACGAAAGACATAAAGGAGACATCATGCGCCTCAACCGTGTGATTGCAACCATCGCAGCTTCAGCCCTCGCAGCTACCAGCCTCGTAGCCTGCTCTGACAACTCCGCTGAAAAGTCCACTGACGCTGCCGGTGGCGGCGAGGACACCGTCGTCAAGATTGGTACCACCGACGCTGACCAGAAGGCATGGTCCGTCTTCGAGGACCTTGCAGCGGACAACGGCATCACCCTCGACATCGTGCAGTTCTCTGACTACGCACCAGTCAACGAGGCGCTTGCCCAGGGCGAGATTGACCTGAACAAGTTCCAGCACATCCTCTACCTCGCTACCTACAACGAGGCTTCCGGCAACGACCTGAAGGTGCTGTCCACCACGGAGATCTACCCGCTGGCACTGTTCTGGAAGGATCACGATTCCCTCGACGGCATCGAAGGCACCGAGGTTGCTATCCCGAACGATGACTCGAACCAGGGCCGCGCAATCAACGTCCTCGTCCAGGCTGACTTGATCACGCTGAAGGATGGCGCTGATGAACTGGCACCGTCCCCAGCAGATATCGACGAGGCAGCGTCGAAGGTGAAGGTCGTTCCGGTCGACGCTTCCCAGACGACCTCCGCGTACAAGGAAGGCCGCCCGGCCATCATCAACAACTCCTGGCTGGAGCGCGCTGGCATTGAGCCAAAGCAGGCTATCTTCCAGGATGACCCGGCTTCCGAGCAGGGCGAGCCATACATCAACGTCTTCGCTGCACGCGCTGAGGACCTGGACAACCCGACCTACAACCGCCTCGCAGAGCTGTGGAACTCCCCAGAGGTCGCAGCTGCCGTCCAGGAGGATTCCCGCGGCACCGCGGTCGCTGTTGAGCGCTCCCGTGATGACGCAAACGCTATCCTCGCACGCCTTCAGGAGAAGTAATCCGTGACGAAAACCGGCACCCGGGTTGAGTTCCGGGACGTATCGAAAGTCTTTACAACGGGTGGGCGCGAGGTTGTGGCCGTCGACAATGTGTCGCTGACGGTCGAGCCTGGTGAGATCCTTGGAGTGATCGGCTACTCCGGCGCTGGCAAGTCCACGCTGGTGCGGCTGATCAACGGGCTCGACATGCCTACCAGCGGCGAACTCCTCCTCGACGGCACCAATATCGTCGGCAAGAGCGAGAAGCGCCTGCGGGAAGTGCGCCGAAACGTTGGGATGATTTTCCAGCAGTTCAACCTGTTCTCTTCCCGAACTGCGGCGGGCAACATTGAGTACCCGCTGCAGCTTGCCGGTTTGGGCAAGCAGGAGCGCCGGGCGCGCGTCGAGGAGCTCCTCGAGTTCGTCGGCCTGTCGGATCGCGGCAAGAACTACCCCGAGCAGCTTTCGGGTGGTCAGAAGCAGCGCGTGGGCATCGCTCGTGCGCTCGCCACGAATCCCTCGCTCTTGCTTGCCGACGAAGCCACCTCCGCCCTCGACCCCGAGACCACCCACGAGGTGCTTGAGCTACTGCGCCGCGTCAACGCGGAACTTGGCATCACGATCGTGGTGATTACCCACGAGATGGACGTGATCCGCGCGATTGCGGACAAGGTCGCCGTGATGGAGGCCGGCAAGGTCGTCGAGTATGGCTCCGTCTACAAGGTGTTCTCGGACCCGAAGACGAAGGTCGCGCAGCGCTTCGTATCGACGTCGCTTCGCAACACCCCAGACAAGCACGAGGAGCTCGAGTTGCTGAACGCGGCGCCTGGGCGTCTCTTCACCGTCGACCTGACCGAACACTCGGGATTCTTCGGCGCGGCGGAGAAGGCGCGCCAACGCGGCGTGTCGATTCAGCCGGTGCACGCGGGTATTACGACCCTGCAGGAGCACTCCTTCGGCAAGATGACGGTCCGCCTCAACGGCGACGATGCAGCGATTAACGAGTTCCTGCACACGCTGCAGGGCACCACGGATATTCAGGAGATACGTCGATGAACAGTGCTGTCAACGAATTCATTCTGGCGCAGCCGAACTGGGACCGGCTCGGCCCCACGTTCGTAGACGCCATCGGCGATACCCTTTGGATGGTGGGCATCACCCTGCTCGTCGGTGGTATCTGTGGCCTGATCCTCGGCGTGTTCCTGTACACCACCCGCCCGGGTGGCATCCTGCAGAACAACGTCGTGTACTGGGTGATTAACTTCGCCGTGAACTTCTTCCGGCCGATCCCGTTCATCATCATGATCGCGATGCTCTACCCCATCACCCTGTCGGTGGTGGGCACCACGATTGGCCGGGGCGCAGCTACGTTTGTGATGTGTTTCTCCGCGACCTTTACCGTGGCCCGTATTGTCGAGCAGAACCTGGTATCCATCGACCCCGGCATGATTGAGGCCGCACGTTCGATGGGCGCAGGCCCGTGGACGATCATCCGCACCGTCATCCTCCCCGAGGCGCTCGGCCCGCTGATCCTCGGCTACACGTTCATCTTCATCGCGGTGATCGATATGTCCGCGATGGCCGGCTACATCGGCGGTGGCGGCCTCGGTGACTTCGCCATCGTGTATGGCTACCGCCAGTTCGAGCCGCAGGTGACGTGGGCGGCTGTGATCGTCATCGTCGTCATCGTGCAGCTGGCGCAGTTCTTGGGCAACTGGCTGTCCAAGAAGGTGATGCGCCGCTAAGGTGTGACCAGTTGGTTAGGATGGGTGCCATGAAAATCGCAGCGTTTGATTTTGATGGCACCCTTCATCATTCCACGGACACTGACACGGGCGAGCACGGCTTCGACCCGGCCGACATGGCCGCGATCCAGGCCTGGCGCGACGCCGGCCACATCGCCATTTCCGCCACCGGACGCTCGCGCACCGCGCTCGAGTTCGGAATGCGCCACTGCCCCATCCGCTTCGACTACCAGGTGCTCTCCAACGGCGGCTCCGCAACCACCGGCGACAACGAGCGCCTGCTCTACTCACACCTTGTAGACCCGGAGATCGTCGAGCAGGTGGTCACGCACTTCGCTGACACGGATGGGGTGGCGGTGTTCGGCACCACGATCGGCCACGTCGATGGTGAGTTCAGCAACAACACCCAGGCCCGCAGCAGCTTTACCGTCAACTTCGACAGGATGACCACGGCCGACATTCCCCACCACGAGTTCGCCGTCGTCCCCTTGTGGATCCCGGGCAACGAAGCGCTTCGCGCCGAAGTCTACGAGTGGACGCGCGCGCTGCCACATGTGTCAGTGGCCCAGAACCAGGATTTCATCGACATCATGGCGCCGGGCCGCACGAAGGGCGCGGGTATCCAGGAACTGTTGCAGCTCCTCGACGTCCCACGCGAAGACATCGAGCTGTACACCTTCGGCGACTCGTGGAATGACCTGTCCATGCACGAGATCGCAGATCACTCGCACAGCTTCCACCACTCGCCCGCCGAGGTGCAGCAGCGCACCGACCACGTGATCAACAGGGTCGCTGACGTGCTGCCCAGCTACATCTAGGAGCGCCCGACTGCGACCCAGCTCTTGCCGGGCTTCGGGTCCTTCCCGCATGATGCCATCACGGCATCAACGTCGCGCTGTTCCAACGTCACCTCGTAGGCAGTGTCGGCGTCGGTGTCGGTGACGGTGACGTGGGCGGAGGGGCCGTCGATACGCTCGGCGGTGACTTCGAGCTGGCCGTAGCGCACCTTGTCCCCTCGGGTGGCGAGCTGCGTTGCGACGTCCACTTCCGCCACCTGACCTACCGGGCTGAAGGTGCCGCGGCCGCGGTTGCCCGGCACGAAGTACTCGCCGCGCATCGCAGCTTCAAGCATGGCCTCAGTAGCCTCAAGGTTCATTCGGCCAAAGCTGTACGCCCACGGCATGAGCAGCATCGTGGCGGCAAAACGGTGCCCCTTGATGTGCGAGGTTTCCCACACCACGTCGTTGCCCTGCCCAAACGGGTACTTCTCTACGAGCTCGTTGACGATGGGGCGACCCTTGATGGCGCAGCACATGTCGCGCTTCGCGTGGGTACAGACCAGGACCAGCGGTTTCGTACGCGACTTGGCGCTGTTTTGCCCTGGGCCTGACAGGTCGAGATCCAGGATCTCCTCAGGCCCATCGACGTGCAGCACCTCGGTTGCTGCCTGGTCGGCGAAGACCAGGTAGACGTGGTGGTCTTCAATCTGGCGGCCTTCCCTCGTTGGGTGGCGGATGAGCAGCAAGGTGGCGTTGTAGCGCTGCATGTGCGCTTTCAACTTTTCGGTCAGTTCGTCCCCGAAGGTGTCGCCGTCGAGTACGTCGTGGCTCCACTTGTGTGGCCACTCAAACAAAACGTAGGTCGAGCCGGGTTTCGCGGTACCCGGCAGCGGCTCACTGTCCGTATCGGAGCAGAGTGTGCGTGCATGGGCTGTAGTCATGTCACCTACTGTAGCGAAAATTTCCCGATTGATTAGGCATACCTAAACCGGACCGAGTCGGGCAGTTAACATTTTGATAACCTTTTTGATTTTTTGCCGTTCTGCTTTGCTCTTCGAGATTCGTTCTGGCTACGGTAATTTGCGTGTTTCCCTTACCGAAGTTCGCCGTTGCGGCGCTGACGCCCTGCATTGCTGGCGCCGTGCTCGCCAGGTGCGTGTCCTCTCCTGCTCAGGACCAGGCCGCGACCCGCGTCGGCTCGATGCATGCTGCGCCATCAACGACGCAGCTGCGCCCGCTCGGTACCGCGAACGCGAGCCCGAAGACTCAGCGGCCTTCCGCGCCTGCTCAGCTCGCCGTGGCTGGCGTGCGTGTGGGCACCCACGAGGGGTTCGACCGCGTTGTCGTAGACCTCGTCGGCAAGGGCGAGCCGGGCTGGTTCGTGGATTACACCTCCACCCCGATGCAGGAGATCACCGGCAAACCGCTGAAGGTGACCGGCAACGCGTTCCTCAATATCAACATCGACGGCACCGTCTACCCCTACGAACTTGGCCTGGACGCGGACCAAATCAAGGTGGATACCCCGGCAGAGACCGGCAACATTATCGACGTCGTCAACGCCGGCACCTACGAGGGTCGCAGCCGCGTGGTCGTAGGGCTGCGCTCTGACCTGCCGTATTCGGTGCAGATTCTGGAGCACCCGCTGCGCCTGGTCGTCGACATCGTGCAGTCCTAACACCTAGTGGTAGAGCGCCTCGACGCTCCAGCGCTGCCGGTGCCACACCAACAACCACCCGCGCTGCCCTGTTCCTACCGCCTGGTCGTGACCCAGCACCTGGAGGCGCGCAAGCCGGGTCGAATGAGCACCCCACCACTCTTCGTCAACGGGCCAAGGCCCTGCCCACGCGGTGATGTCGTAGCAGCGCTTGCCCCACACTAGCGTTGTCGGCTGGTCGCTGAGCAGGACTTCGGCGTTGAGCAGTATCGGCTGGTCGGAGCTGTCCAGCAGCTGCACCCGCGATGACGGGTGTTCGATCCCACCGCCGAGCCGGGCTGGAAGTGGTGACGGAACGGCGCCGACGAACGCCCCGCGGCCCTGCGGCGGCACCTCCCCATAGGGCACCAGCTGAATACGCTCGGCCACGCCGCGACCTCCAACCGCGACCGGCTGCAGCACCGCCTCCATTCCGAGCTGGGACTGCACCCGCTCGATCACGCGCCGCGCCCCCTCGTCCGACGCCCCGTCGGACCACAGCTCCCCCACCATGTCGGGCTGCGCAAGCTCAAGTGGTTCCAGCATGAGCGAGGCGATCGGCCCTGCGCCACCGTTGGTGAGCCAGCCGTCGAGCTGCCAGCGCACCCGGTCGGCGGTGCCAGCCTCTGTCAGTGCTTCCCGGGTGCGCCACACGCGCTCGACCCGGGTGGCGTCGACAAGCTCGGCGGAGATTTTCAGCCGGAGGCAGTGCACCCCGGCCCCCTTGAGGCGCTGGTGCAGCGTAGCCGCGAGCGCCCGGGCGGCGAACGCGGCGGCGTCGACGCGCTCAATCGGTTCCTCCGGCGTCATCTCGACGGCGAAGTCCTCCACGGGTAGCTCCGGGGCGACGCGCCGGTCTGGGGCCGCGCTGGCGATCCGGTGGAGGTGGATGCCCGCGACCCCGAAGCGAGTCATCACGGCAGAGGCCGGCAGTTGCGCGAGCTGCCCCAGCGTCTGGATGCCCAGCTGGCCCAGGGTACGGACCGTTTCCGGGTCCGCGCCGAGTGCTGTCTCGGCGGTGAGCACCCGAAGCGGCTGTACTGCAAGGAACTGCGCCGACTCCCCCGCTGCAACCACGTGCGAGCTCCGGGTGGCGATCACGGCCGTGGCGATCTCGTCCGCCGCCCCTGCCATGACGTCGATGCCGTGGCGTGCGGCGGCGTCGAGAAGCATCTCAAGCGCCGTATCTTCATCGCCGTGGAACTTCGCCGCCGCGGCGAGGTCCGCAACCACCAGGCCAGGGCGCAGCACTTCCACGGAGGCCGCCACGTCATCCAGGGATCCCGCGAGCGCGCTGAACGTGCGGCCGTCGCGCTCCGGGTTGTCCTCCACCACCGTCAGCTCAGGCGCGACGGCCTGCGCGTTGCGCACCCGCATCCCACGGCGGACCCCGGCGCGCCGCGCCTCCTGCGAACACACCTTGATACGGTGCTGCGCCGCGATCGCGATCGGTTCCTCCAGCGTGTCCTCGGCTTCGAGCTTGGCTGCTTGCACGGGCCAATCCGGGAACCAGAGCGCCGCAACCCTCATGAGGGCACCGCTTTCAGATGCGTGACACCGCCCGTCGCGGCCCCAAGCGTCAGCAGTGCCGGTGGCCGCTTCCAGCCTTTCGCGTGCGCGGACACCTCCAGGTCAATGCCTGCGATGCGCCCACGGCCGCGCCCGATGCCGTGGAAGCTAGCAATGTCCGCGCTCATGCGCAATGCAGGCGAAGGCACCGTCGCGTTCACGCACAGCATCGCCGCCTCCCCGGCGCGCACGCGGGCAAGCAGTGGACGTGCCTGGGCGGGCGTGTACTGGATTTCGCTTCGGGTGTGTAGCACCACCACGTCTAGTCCCTCGGCGAGCACCCCTGCGGCGTGCATGGCGTCCATCCCCGGTTCCGGAACCGCTACGGTTCTGCGCAGCGCTTGCTCCGAGAGCTCTGCGTAGGACAACTCCGGCCACCCCACCACGGCCGCGTATCCTCCGGCTTCCGTGACCTGCCGCAGGATCTCTACGATAAGCGACGGCGTATCGCTCACCTGCGTGACTTGCCGTCTTGGCAAACCCCCGTTCGGGAGCACGCGCGCCAACTCTGCAGACAGCGGAACAACACCCTCGCTCCCGATCGGCTCCTGCACAGCACCACCGTCGAGCTCGGCTAATTGCGCTCGGAGTTGCGCAATCTGCTCAGCTTTGCTGAGCTGTCCGCCACCGTCCGAGGCGAACTCACGCAAGCGAATAGGTGTTCCATTCATGCCTGTAAGTATGCAACGCGCCCCCGACACGAGCAACAGTAAAGGTCGAACAGGGTTTCGAATCCCTGTGCCACAAAAAGCGAGACACCATGCTGTACGCTCTGCCCTATGTATTACGCAGACTTCCGCAACCGCGTCACCCCAATTCCCACGCCACCCGTTGTGCGGGCGGTGGCGGCGGGGTGCGTAGCGGCGTCGATAAGCGTGATGGCGGCACCGCTACCCGCAGCCGTAAAAGTCGGCGTTGCTCTCGCGGCGGTGCTCGTTGCCCGCTTCACCACCCGGGCGCACCCGTACCGCAAGGCTATGGCCGAGTTTGCGCGCAGCCGCAACGTCTCGCAGGTGCCGTCGCTCAGCATGGTGGTGCCGCTGATGCTGTGGTGGCTCGCAATCATGCTGAGCCCGCTGATCGCGCCGCTGCCCGGCTGGGGGCTGGCGCTGCTTGCGGGTGGGCTGTTTGTGGTGGCGTGGGTGCTCATGCCGCACGTCGACGGCACGCGGCGCCTCGCATACGCGCCTACAGCGCCCATCCAGAAGCGCTAGCGGTAGCGCTTCGGTACGTCAGCCGCACCGAGACTGAGCATGAGGCGGTTGGCCCAGTTGAAGAACGCCGCCGAGTTGATCAGGTCAAGGATCTCGAGCTCGCCGCAGCCGGCCTCGCGGAGGGCTTCGACGTGCTGTTGCGAGAACGCGATCGGCGTGTGTGTGAGCGCCACGGCGGCGTCGCGCAGCGCGTTCCACAGCGGGGTGCCCAGGTCCGCGGTCACGCCTTCGGCAAGGAGCCGGGAGATCGCCTCGGCGTCGCCGCCTTCCTGCTTCGCGCGCCCCTGGTGCACGGAAGCACAGTACTCGCACCCGTTGAGACGGGAGACCACGGTCGCGGCGAGTTCGCGCTCGGCGCGCCCCAGCCCGCCGTCGGTGTTGTAGAAAATGTCCAGGTCAGTCAGGGTGCGAGCCTTGAGCACCGCAGGGTCACGCGCGAGCAGCCGGAAGTACTCCATATCGATTCGTTCGGGCTTGAGCAGCGCGTCGCGGTGCTCGTCGGTGAATTCGGACTTGTCCAGGCTGGGCACCCACGCGCGCCAGCCCAGGGAGTGCTCCACGAACTTCGTCGGCGCCACGACCTCGGGCAACAGGGTGCGCGGCCCGGGCTCCCAGCCGGGGTCAGCCACGCCGTGCGCGCGCCCGCTAATCGACGCCCGCTGCGTCTCACCAGCGTCAACCCCGCCGAGCACCCGCACGCCGTGCACGACGCGCAACTGGAACGCCACGAACGCGATGAGCTGCCCCAACGTCACGATGCCGTTGTCGCTCCACCCGGCGGACTGCAGGTGCCCAATCGCTGCGGCGGTGGAATCCTTCGGGTGGACAACCAGCAGGTGTGCGAAGTCCAGGGCGGCGGCGAACTGCTCCGACGCCTCCCCAATGACGTCACCGAACAGGACGAAGTCGCCGTGCCAGTACGGCCCCTCGGATGCACCGCGCGCAATAGCGGCGTCGACGGCCTCGGCGAGGCCGGGGGCTTGGTCTTCGAGGTCCTCGAGCAGCTCCCGATAGAACGCGCTCGCAGTTGGTAGCCCGGTGAGCCCTGCCACGAACGCGGCGACACCATAGCGCCAGGCCAGCGGCACATCCCCCTCGTCGGCGGGCTCGAACAGAGCGGTAAACGTGAGCTCCGCGTTCTCGACTGCTTCCGGGCGGCGCCTGCGAAGGCGCGCGAGTTCCGGAGAGGCGTCGGCAAGCGTATCGATGATGTTAGACACTAAATTCTCCTAACTGCCGGGCACGGAAGCGCGCGCCCGGGATTGCATGGATCAAGTTCTTTGTCACTTCGTGGCGCGGCCACTGGAAGACGTCGTCCGTCGGGCCATACTCCACCTGGGTACCACGGCTGAGCACGCTGACCGTGTCCGAAACCTGGCGCACCACCGCCAAATCATGGGAAATAAATATGTAGGTCAGGCCCAGCTCTTGCTGCAGGTCCTCCAGCAGCCGGAGGATCTGCGCCTGCACCGTCACGTCGAGCGCGGAAACCGCCTCATCGAACACGACGAGCTCCGGCTCCACCACGAGCGCACGCGCAATAGCGACACGCTGGCGCTGCCCGCCGGAAAGCTGCGACGGGGTGCGCCGCGCGAACTGCTGCGGGTCCAGCGCCACGCGCGCCAGCACCTCGTGCGCCTTCGCGCGCGCCTCGCGTTTCGACGCCCCCGTCAGGTTCCGAACCGGCTCGGCCACGATGGCCTCCACCGTCATTTTAGGGTTCAGGGAAGAAAACGGGTTCTGGTGCACCAGCTGCACCGTGGAGCGCAGCTTCCGGCGGGTGGCGTCGTCGACGCCGGTCACGACGTTGCCGCCGATGGTGACGCTGCCGCTCGTCGGATCCCGGAACAGGGAGATCGCCCGCCCAGTCGTGGTCTTCCCGGAGCCGGATTCGCCCACAATCGCGTGCGTGGACCCTCGCTTCACTTCGAAGGAGACGTCATTGACGGCCACGAAGTCCCCATACTCCTGGCGCAGCTGATCCACGCGCACCAGCACGTCGCCGTCCGGCGCTGGCCGGTGGTAGGCGTTCGCGACGGCGAGCGAAGGGGCGTCGGCAAGCAGGCGCTGTGAATACTCCTCTTGCGGGTCGGCGAGCACCTCCGCGGCGGGGCCTTCCTCCACGACGACGCCGCGCTGCATAATCACCACGTCGTCGGCACGGTCACCCGCCACCGCCAAGTCGTGCGTGATCAGCACGATGCCGAGGTTGAGGCGCTCACGCATCTCGTCGAGCACGTCCAGCACCTTTTCCTGCACGGTCACATCCAGGGCGGACGTCGGCTCGTCGGCGATCAGTACCTGCGGCTCGGGCGCGATGGCTGCTGCGATGAGCACGCGCTGCTTCATCCCGCCCGAGAGCTCGTGCGGGTACTGGCCGTGGCGGCGCTGCGGGTCGTCGATGCCGACGGCCTCCATGAGCTCCAGCGCGCGTGCGCGACGGGAGGCGGCTGTGCCAATACCGTGGACCGCCATCGCCTCCTCGATCGAGGCCCCGACGGGCTTGAGCGGGTTGAGCGAATTGTTCGGGTCCTGCGGCACCAAGCCAATCTTCGCACCGCGCAGCTGACGCCACTGCCGCGGAGACAACTGCGTGATGTCCTTGCCTTGGAAATAGACTGCGCCGTCCAGCACCCGCGCGGACCCGCCGAGGAGTCCCAGAGTCGCCATCACCGAGGTCGTCTTGCCAGAGCCGGACTCCCCCACGATCGCGGTGAGTTTGCCAGGCGCGACGGAAAAGGACACGTCTTGCGCCGATGGCGGCTGATTGCCGTACGCGACGGTCAGGCCACGTACTTCAAGTAAAGGTTGCAGGGGTTGCATGGGTTAGGCCTCCGTACGAATGAGTTGGGACAGGTGGTTCGCGCTCATGACGGTGGCGATGATCGCCACGCCGGGCAGGACGATGATCCACCAGGCGGTGGCCATGAAGTCGCGGCCTTCGGCGATGATGAGGCCCCACTCCGGGATCGGCGGCGGGGCACCGTAGCCGAGGAACCCGAGGATGGACAGCTGCAGGATCGCCGTGCCGAACTGCAGGGCCGCCAGCGCGATGACCGGGGTGAGCGAGTTCGGCAGGATGTGGCGCACCAGCACCTGGGACTTCGTCGCACCTGAACCGTAGGCGGCCTCTACGAAGTCGGCACCGGCAACCTGCATCACCTGCGAGCGGGCGAGGCGGGCGAACGTCGCCACCGTGGTCATACCGACGGCGAACGCGGCCTGCAGCGAGCCGAAGCCCAGCACGATGATGATGGACAGAGACAGCAGGATGCCTGGGATAGCGAGCAGGACGTCCACGATCCGCATCAGTACGGTGTCGACTTTGCCTCGCAGCGCGCCCGCCACCAGGCCAATCAGCGTGCCGAACACCAGCCCGACCGCCACCGCGATCACCGCGCCGAGCAGCGACTGGCGCGCGCCGTAGACCACGCGCGAGTACACGTCGCGCCCCACGGCGTCGGTGCCGAAGAAGTGCTCCGCGCTCGGCGCTGCAAGGGCCACGTCGACGCCCTTGTATGGGTCGTGCGTGGCAAATATGCCCGGCAGCAGGGCCCACGCGCACGCAAGCAGCAGCACGAGCAGTGCGAGAACCGTGCCTGGTTGTTTCCAATGCTGTTTCCAATTCGTCGTTCGCATGGTTGCTACTCCCGTCCCGTTTCGATTGCCCGCACGTCGATGGCGTCGGCGGACTGGCTGGCGTACTGCTTCGGTGTTGCGGCAAACGGTCCGCCGGCGGTGCGCAGCCGCACGTCAAGCACCGGGTAGAGCAGGTCAATGATGAGGTTGATGGTCACGTACGCCACCGCCGCGATGAGGACTACGCCCAGCAGCACCGGCGTGTCGCGGTTCGACACGGCGGTGACCACCATGGAGCCCAACCCCGTACGCCCGAAGACGGTTTCCGTCACCACAGCACCACCGACGAGCTCGCCGAAGAGCAAACCAGCCATGGTCAGCGCTGGGAGCAGCGCGTTTCGCAGCACGTCGGACCAGAAGATGCGGGTCTCGCTCGCGCCGCGCGCACGCGCCACCTGCACGAATGGGCTGCGCTGCACCTCGTCGATGGAGCGGATCAGCACCTGCGCGAGCGGGGCCGCCATCGGGACGGACAGCGTGAGCGTCGGCAGCACGAGCCCCTCGAGCGGGCCCGGCGCAATCACGTTGATCCAGCCGAGCTCGAAGGACACGAGCTGCAGCAGCACGATCGCGATCCAGAACCCTGGCAGCGACACCATCAGGGAGGGCACCGCGCGAAACAGCGCGCCGATGCGCCCGGCGCCGGGCAGCGTCGCGACGAATGCGGTGATGAGTGCCACGATGATCGCGAGCCCGACCGAGGTCGCGGCCAACGCCAGCGTATGCGGCAGGGCGTCGGCGATGAGCTGGCCCACCGGCGTACCAGTACGCACGGAGTAGCCGAGACTGCCGGTGAACAGACCCGTCAGCGTCGCCACGTACTGCGTAAGCAACGGCTTATCGACGCCCATCTCCGAACGGATCGCCTCAATCTCAGCCTGGCTGAGTCCCAGTGCCGGGTCAGCGTAGCGGGCCATGACACCGTCGGATGGCAGAGCCGAAAGCAGAAAGAATGCGAGAGTGTAGGTCAGCAGCAGCACGATCAGTGCTTGGCCTACCCGCTTTACGATGTACGGCATGGCGTATCCCCTTCCTGGAGGTAGGCGCTATAGAGCGCAGGGCGTGCAACGGCTTCCACGCCGAACCCGCACAGACGTGGGCTGACGGCGTATACCTGTGGTTCTTCGAACAGCGGCAGCGTGTAGGCCTGCTCAGTGACGTAATCTTGGACGGCTTCCACTGCGCGGGCCCGGCCGGCGTCGTCGGGTGTGGAGACCACGGTCTGCAGCAGGTCTTCGAGGTGCTGGTCGATCACGTTGTCGTTTTCATCCTGGTTAATGAAGGAGTCTCGGCGCCCGACCGCGTAGTGCGACTCGATGGCGTCGTAGTCCGCCCGGCCGACCATCGTGTGGTAGAGCTGCACCTTGTTCGGGTCCTTCGACGCCACGTTTTGCGTCGAACGGTCGCCGGAGAGCACGGAGAGCTCAATGCCGATGTCGCGCAGGTTGGACTGCACCATCGTCATCACTTCGCGGGCGCGCGGCTGGGTCTGCGCGTAGTTGACGGTCAGGTGCAGACGCTCCCCGTCCTTGACGCGGATGCCGTCGCCACCCACGACCCACCCGGCCTCATCGAGGAGCTGCCGGGCAAGCTCCGGGTCGTATGTGTAGGCGTCGCCCTGGTTCTTGTAGCCCAAGCCGGTGGCGGCCACGCTCGAGGTCGCCAGCGGGTAGGAGTCAGAGAACAGGATGCGCAGCAGCTCTTCGCGGTCCACGCTGTGCGTGATCGCGCGGCGCACCCGGATGTCCTGCAGGTACGGGTGCTGCGGGCGCATCGCGATCTGGTTGTTCATCGCGTTCGTGCCGCGGGAGACAATCTGCACGCCGCGGTCTTTCAGGTGGCGCTCGGCGGACGCAGTCACGTCGCGCACGATGTCCGCCTGCCCGGATAGGACCGCGCCGGTGCGCATCGCCTCTTCGGCGGCGAGCCGGTACGTCACGCTGTCCAGCCGGGCGCGGCCCTGGTGTTCGAGGATGGGCGGTGCCCAGTCGTAGTCCTCGCGCGCCCGCAGCTCGATGGAGGTGCCCAGCTCCTCACCGGCGATGACGAACGGGCCGGAGCCGATGATGTTGTGGGCGCTGCCCGGCCCGAAGGACTCGTTGTCGAGCGCCAGGGTGGCGTCGGAAAGCAGCCCGGCGTTGTACACGGAGACCGCCTGGGCGAACCCCGGCGAGGGTGCGGTGAAGTGGAAGCGCACCGTGTCTTCGTCGATGACCTCGCCATAGTCGTAGTTCGAGATCTGCTCGGAGGCGTTGAGCAGCCGCTCCTTGTCGCCTTTGCCGTAGAGGTCGAAGTTGGCCACGACGTTCTCCGCGGTGAGCGGCGAGCCGTCGGAGTAGGTGACGTCGGTGCGGATGTCGAACGTGTATACCGTCGCGTCCTCGTTGATCTCCGGCAGCTTCGTGGCGATCCACGGGTGCAGCTCGAGCGTCTCCGGGTCCTGATAGAGCAGTCTGTCTGTTATTTGATTCACGACGCCACCATTCGGGTAGAACCCGGCCGCAGGCGGATAGAGCGAGGTAAACCAGTTCGGCTCCAGGTACGTGATTGCCTGCATGTCCCCGCTTTGCTCTGTTTGCCCTGCACATGCGGTGCATAATCCGAGTAGCGTGGTAGCCGCAAGCAGCGCTCCGGCCTGCGTTCGACGTGTGTGCTTCACTGTTCTCCCTTCGATGAGCGATAACGCTAACACAGATTAGACGGAGCGGTCTCATGCGTCTAGACTAAGCAGTCTAAACGGTCACTGTCGCAACAGGAAGGAACACACAGTGCAGCCAGCAATCGCCATCGTCGGCGCAGGTCCACGTGGCATTTCCATCATCGAACGCGTCGCCGCCACGCTCAACGAATCTAATTCCACCCAGTCGCTGACAATCCACCTCATCGACGACGCCCAGCACGGCGCCGGGCGCGTCTGGGACACCACACAAACCCACACGCTGTGCATGAACACGCTGGCCGGCGCCGTCACCCTCTTCACCGAACCCGGCGCGACCGTCACCGCCCCCGTACTCGAGGGCCCGACCATGTACGAGTGGATCCAACTCCTGCGCGGCGAGCGCGACGCCGTGTCCGCCACCAAGCAATCACTTTTCGACGCCCACCCAACCCCCGACCACGTCACCGCCGACTTCGGCGCGGAGCTGGCTGCCACCCGCCCGGAGTCCAACCCATCCCGCGCGCTGTACGGCGAGTACCTCCACTGGGTCCTCACGGTCGCGCTGGCGCAGCTCCCCGAACACGTGACCGTCACCAACCACCGCTCCCGCGCGCAGCGCATCACCGCCGAGAACGGCCGCGACGCCATCACGCTTGAGGACGGCACCACCGTCCACGCCGACGCCACCGTGCTCGCCACCGGCTGGGTCGTCCCCGAGCACCCGGTGGCCTTCCGCGGGCACTGGATTCAGCCGGGCAACCCGGTGGAACAGGACGTCGATACGCTGGTTGCTGGCGAAACCGCAATCGTGCGCGGCCTTGGCATGGGCTTTTTCGACCTCATGGCGCTGAGCACCATCAACCGCGGCGGCCGCTTCGTGCCCGCCGACACCCGCTCCGGCCTGCGCTACGAGCCCAGCGGTGCCGAGCCTCACCTCGTGGTCACCTCGGGCCGCGGCTACCCCTACCTGCCGAAATCCGAGTACCACTCGCTGCCGCCCAAGGCCGACCTCTCACGACTGCGCGCCGCGATCGAGCAGCACAGCGACGCCACAACACTCAGCTTCGGCGAGCAGCTCTGGCCCGCACTCATCCGCGACTCCTACGCCGCCTATTACACCACCCTCGCACGCGTACGCCCCGACGCCCTGCGGATCCCGCTTGCGGACATCATCGCGCGCATCGACGCCGCCCCAGTGTCTGAGGCCGCCACCCGCACCAGCCTCCTGCCCTGCGCCCGCGCACTCAACGAATCCCTTGCCGACGCCACCACCGACCCCTTCGACATCTCCTACTGGATCGACCCCCTCGCCGGGTGCGAAGGCCTCGACACCGAAAGCCTGAACTGTGTCATCGCCGACGCCCTGGCCCGCGACATCGCCGAGGCCATCGCCGCTCAGGACTCCCCCATCAAGTCCGCCCTGTGGGTGATCTCCGCAGGCCGCAAACCAACCGCCATCGCCGTCGAGAACGGCCGCGGCACCCCGGAGGACCAGCGCGGCGCGCTCTCCGACTACATGGCATTCGGCCAGATGGTCGGCTCCGGTCCTCCGATGTTCCGCTCCCGCGAGCTCCTCGCGCTTATCGACGCCGGCCTGGTCACCCTGCTCGGCCCAACCCCAACCGTCACGCAATCGGGCACACACTTCACGGCCACCAGCGCCGAGCGCACCGTCACCGCGGACACCCTCGCAGACGCCTTCCTGCCGTCCCCTAACATCACCCGCGCAGCCGACCCACTGACCGCGTCACTGTTGGAAAGCGAGCGCATCCGCCCCTTCGCGCCCTTCGGCACGCCCACCGGCTCCCCCGAAACCGACGCAGATACCCGCCGCACCATCCACCCCGACGGCACCCTGGACCCGCGCCTGCACATCGCAGGCATCCCCACCGGCAAGCAGTGGGCAGACACCACCATCTCCCCAATGCCCGGCACCGACCCGCGCATGCTGCAGGAAACAGACAAAACCGCACAGTCGCTGCTGCGGCAGGTAGGTGTACGCTAGCCCAGGTCGCGCGCAACCGCCCACCGGGTCAACTGGTGGCGGTTCGAGGTCTGCGTCTTACGCAAAATACTCGACGCATGCGTCTCCACCGTCTTCACGGAAATGAACAGGCGCTGCGCGATCTCCTTGTACGTGTAGCCCCGCGCCAGCAGGCGCAGCACCTCGAGTTCGCGCCGGGTCAGCGAGTCCACCGCCGGGTCGTCCTCCTCGACGACAGGCCTGCTCGCAAACGCATCAAGCACGAACCCCGCCAGGCGCGGCGAGAAGTACGCGTCCCCGCCGCGTACCCGCTCGATGGCCTCCGCGAGCTCCGCGCCCGCGATGTTCTTGGTCACGTACCCGCGGGCGCCCGCGCGGATTAGGGCAATGACGTCTTCGGCGGCGTCGGACACGCTGAGCACCAAGTACGCCGGGCCGGGTGCACGCTTCAGCACTGCGAGGCCGCCGCCGTCGGGCATGTGGACGTCGAGAAGCACGACGTCGGGCTGTGTCTGCTCGATCCCTCGCACCGCCTCGGCGACCGTGCCAGCCTCACCGACGATGTCCAGCTGGCCGTCGCCTGCGGCAGCCAGTTCGGCCTTCACTCCGGCCCGAAACACCGAGTGGTCGTCTACGAGAAACACGCGCGTCATAGGTCTAACGCTAGTTCGATCTCGGAGCCATTGCCTATCGACGACACCACGTGCGCCTCTCCCCCAACCCGCTCAACCCGCCCCACGATGGAATCGCGCAGCCCGTGCCGGTCCGCCGGCACCGCCTCCGGGTCGAAGCCGGCACCCCGGTCGCGCACGAACACCTCGAGCCTGCCCGCGAGGTGCTCCGCGTAGACGTCGATCGTGTCCACCCCCGCATGCTTTGCGGCGTTGACCATCGCCTCCCGGGCGGCGAGCACGACCGCTTCGGTGCGCTTGTCGAAAGGAAAGTCGTCTCCCACCGTGACCGGTTGAATCACGACCCCATAGGCGTCCTCCACCTCGCCAGCAGCCTTGCGCAACGCGGCGAAGGTGGTGGTGTGGTTGGACACGGTATCGTCGAACAGCCAGGCGCGAAGCTCACGCTCCTGGCCACGGGCAAGCCGAACCACCTCGTCCGGGTCACCCGCCTGGCGCTGAATCAGCGCCAAGGTCTGCAGCACCGAGTCATGCAAGCGGGAGGCGATCTCCGCGCGCTGGTCCGCCACCGCCTTCTGTTCACGCTCCGCGACGAGCGAGTTCGCCAACTTCGTAATCAACGGCACCACCAGCACCGCCACCCCCAGCACCGTCACCAGCACAGAGACAACCACACCGGCGACCCCGCTGCTTTCCCCCATCAGCGCTACCGCCAGCACCCCACCCATCACGAGCAGCGCTCCCAAGGACAGCGCCGCGAGGTTCTTCCATGAGGCCGTACCGCGGTCGTAGGCCTGCAACGCGATAATCGCACCCACTATGAGTACGCCAACCACGAACAGCACAGCCGATCCAACACCCGAGGAGCCCTGCAAGGACAGCAGCGCGCCCACAAACCCCACCAACACGAGGAAAACATCCAGCGCTCCAGGACGCTGCCGAGGCTCGGTGCTCTCGGCAACCGGGGTGAACATCCACAAGCCCGAGTACAGTAACGCCCCCAGCCCACCGGCGAAACTGGCGACAACAAAAAACAGCCGCACCCACCGCACATCCACCCCAAGGTGTCCCGCCACGCCAGAAGCCACACCCGCAATGACGCGGCGGGACGGGTCCCGGGTCAGCCGGGGATACAAAGCAGACATGCACTCATCTTTACACGCACAGTTCCTTGGGCACATCGGGGTAAACCCTGAAATCAAAAATCAGGGTCATTCCCGATACCGCCCGCGGGCCCACCACGGGACAATAAAGACATGGAAACCAACACACTGAAGCGCATGTGGGAGACCCGCCCACCCCGCATCCCAAAGGACCAGGGCGGCAAGGCTGCCATCGGCGGCGTCTGCGAAGGCATCGGCGCCCGCTACCAAATCGACCCGACACTGATCCGCGTTATCTTCGTAGCACTTGCACTCATATTCGGTGGTGGCCTCTTCCTCTACCTGCTGTGCTGGATCAACATGCCACGCTTCGGCATGACCCGCAGCCCGTGGAACGCAATTATCACGCCGAAAGAACAACTCACCGAACCGGAGAAGAAGGACCGCAGCACCGGTTGGTGGCTGCTGCTTGGCCTAGTGGTCTTCTTCCCATCTGTCTCAGCCGCAGGCGATCTCAACGGGGTGCTCGTTACGTTCGTGTTGTTCTCGCTCGGCTGGTACCTCGCTCACCAGCGCCGACCCGAGCCCCCGGCAGGACTGCTGGCAATGAACCCCGAGGAGGCGCCGACAAGCGAAGGCCCCACCGTGGACACCTCGCACCTCACCGTGTCCGAAGGCTACGAGCATCCTGGCACGCCACCCGCGTGGGACCCGCTCGGCGCGGCACCCGGGCTGTGGCACCTACCCGAACCAACCGAGCCAGCGCCGGAGCGTGCGCGACCAAAGAAGCGCTACTGGCTGTGGATCCCCGTCACGCTGGTGCTGACAACGGCAACAGTGTTTGCGCTGGGGGCCACCAGCGAAGTGCGACTTGGCAATTACAGCCGCTTCGGCAGCGCGTACATCACCGTGTACGACGTCGACGAGCTACCAGACCCAATGGGCACCCCCGACTTCATCGGCGAGTCCTACATCGACTTCACCGATCTCGAACCGCTGAGTGAGCCGAAAACGGTCAACATTGCGAACAACATCGGCAGCACCGATATCATCCTGCCGGAAAACGTCCCCGTCGACATCAACTGCAAGGTGAACATCGGCGAGGCCGCATGCCCCGAAGAACGACAAAACGCGAACACAGACAGCGCACTACTCACGATTAACGTGTCGCAGCGCGTCGGATCCGTGTCCGCGTACTACGCCCGCGAGGACGCGGGCGAAAGAAACTGACTTACTCCCACTCGATGGTGGCCGGCGGCTTGGAGGTCACGTCCAGCACCACGCGGTTGACGTCCGCCACCTCGTTGGTGATGCGGGTCGAGATGGCCTCCAGCGTCTCGTACGGGATGCGTACCCAGTCCGCGGTCATCGCATCCTCGGACGCGACAGGGCGCAGCACAATCGGGTGGCCGTAGGTGCGGCCGTCGCCCTGCACACCCACCGAGCGGACATCGGCCAGCAGCACGACCGGGCACTGCCAAATCTGGTCATCCAGACCAGCCTTGGTCAGCTCCTCGCGAGCAATCGCGTCAGCAGCGCGCAGGGTTTCCAGGCGCTCCTCGGTGACCTCACCAATGATGCGGATGCCCAGGCCCGGGCCCGGGAACGGCTGACGGTTCACGATCACCTCAGGCAGGCCCAGCTCGCGGCCGACCGCGCGGACCTCGTCCTTAAACAGCAGACGAAGCGGCTCGACCAGCTCGAACTCGACGTCATCCGGCAGACCGCCGACGTTGTGGTGGCTCTTAATGTTCGCGGTACCGGTGCCACCGCCCGACTCGACGACGTCCGGGTACAGCGTGCCCTGCACCAAGTAGTCCACCTTGTGGTCCGACAACACATCAGCCACGGCGCGCTCGAAGGAACGGATGAACTCCGCACCGATCGCCTTGCGCTTGGCCTCCGGCTCGGTCACCCCGGCCAGTTTGTCCAGGAAGGCCTTGCGCTCATCGACAGTGACAAGCTTCGCGCCGGTCGCAGCGACGAAGTCCTTCTCCACCTGTTCGCGCTCGCCCTGACGCAGCAGGCCGTGGTCCACAAACACGCACGTTAGGCGGTCACCGATCGCGCGCTGCACCAGCGCCGCAGCAACAGCCGAGTCCACACCACCGGACAGGCCACAGATGGCGTAGCCGTCCCCAACCTGGGTGCGAACCTGCTCAATGAGCTGCTCCGCAATATTGGATGCCGTCCAGTTCTGCTCCAGACCAGCGATCTCGGTGAGGAAGCGCGTCAGCACCTCCTGGCCGTGCGGCGAGTGCATCACCTCCGGGTGGTACTGCACACCGGCGAACTTGCGCTCCACGTTCTCGAACGCGGCGACCGGCGCACCCTTCGAAGACGCGGTGACCTCGAAGCCCTCCGGAGCCTGCGCTACCGAATCACCGTGGCTCATCCACACCTTGTGCTCCTCCGGCAAGCCGGCGTGCAGCACACCACCCATGACGTTCATCGCCGTGCGGCCGTACTCACGGGCGCCGGTCTGCTCAACCTTGCCGCCGAGCGCCTGCGTCATCACCTGGAAGCCGTAGCAGATGCCGAAGATCGGAATCCCCAACTCGAAAATCTCAGGGTCCAACTGCGGGGCGCCATCCTCATACACGGACGACGGGCCGCCGGACAGGACAAGCGCCAGCGGCTGCTTCTCCTTCACCTCCGCAGCGGAGATCGTGGACGGAACGACTTCGGAGAACACGTGCGCCTCACGCACACGACGCGCAATGAGCTGCGCGTACTGCGCACCGAAATCAACAACAAGAACAGGGCGAGTTTGAGCTGTAGTCACGCACCAAATCTTAACCTACGCAGCACCTAATGTGTACGTGAGCCCGATGACAGTGTCCTGCGCACCACATTCCCGCGCGCACAATTCGGGACCTGGGGAAACACCAATGCACCCGGCCGAAATACTGGAATCTGGTGCGGGAATCCCTTCGAAACAACAAAACACCACCCGCCAGGCAGGTGGTGTCTTCAGCGTTGCGGCGTTACAACAGACTACTTCAGCAGCGCACGCAGGTTCTCCAGCGCATCGTGCACCCCGTCAATCGCCGGGTCGGAGCCCAGCTTCTGCGAGGAAGCGTGCAGGCGCTCGATAGAGTTATCAGCAGCCTGGATAGCGCGGTGCACCTGAGCAACAAGCGGCTCGATGTTCTCGCCGAACGGCTCCTGCGCCGTGGTCTGGGACCAGCGACGAATCATCTCGAGCGGCATCTTGGTCAGCTCGGAAATCGAGTTCACCTTCAGGTCCACGCGGTTCGCCAGGGAGGAGTGCAGGAAGACTGCGTCGTCCATCTGCTTCACGTCCACCTCGAGGGCGTCGAACAGCATAGAGAGCACCTCGCCGCGGTTCGCCTCAAGGGAGAAAATCGCGGTCTGCGCAGTATGCAGACGAGCCAGCGCAATCGCCATACGCGCGGACGCCGCCTTCTTCGCCAACTCGCCAGCCACCTCGTTGAGCGACTGCGCGTTCTCGTCGATGATGCCACGCATCGTTGCCCACACCTGCAGCGGTGCAAGCAACAGCGTACGGGCAGCGCCCTCCGCCATGACGTTTTCCATCTCGCCCTTCACACTGTTGGTCACAGCGTTTTCTTCCACCAAAGTCTGGCTGGCCTTTGCCAGTTCTTCGGCGGCTTCCTTAATGGAGGACTGGATTTCCATGAAGCGGTCCAGCTCGCGGTAGAGGCGCTTAGTGGCCTCGTACACCTCGCCGGTGCCCTCTGGAAGGTCGAAGCCCGCTTCCTCACGCGCCAGCACCTCGGCCGGCAGCGCTTCGGCAACGAAGGCGTCGTAATCAGGCACAAGCTCCTGCAGCTTGTCCAAGCCAAGCTCTGCACGGCGGCGACGGCCAACGCCCTCGTGGCGCGCCTTCCACTCAACGTCGTTCACCGCTTGGTACACGTCGCCGACGACCTTGAACAGTTCGGTCATCGGGCGGGTGCGCACCGAGAGGTAGTCGCCATTTGGCAGAGGCGTCACGGTAGCAAACACGTCGTACGCAGAGCCGCTCTTTGCGCGGTTACGGACATAGCCTGCGAACGGTCGGCCGTCCTCAATGACGTCCCACATCAGCTTGAACGCGCCACCAGGCATCTCAATATGGCGAATGAGATTGTGTGGCTTCCCGATCATCTCGACTTCGGGATACTGCGCGTAGTGAATAAAGACCTCATTGACATGGGTCATAATGCCCTTGCTGTCCGTCACCGAGAAGAAGATGTGGTTGACATCAACCTCGTGGTGTGGGCCGTCAGGGGCATCTCGTTTAATAACTACTTCGTAGGCCATATTCGATATATTAGGTCAATCTGTTTACGGGCGGACGGTCACGTCGACCTTTTGGAACGACTTGAGATCAGTGTACCCACATTTCGCCATAATACGGCGCAAACCGCCCACTAAGTTCGTGGCAGCGCCCGAATCGCTCGATGGACCGAACAAAATCTCAGACAGCGGAAGACGATCGCCGAACTCCCAGTTGGCAACCTCGCCGCGCGGGAAGCGCGGGTGCGCAGCCGCCGGTTCCCAGTACGCGCCGCCAGCAGCGGCCTCGTTCGCCTTCGCGAACAGACTGCCTACCATGACGGCGTCGGCGCCCATGGCGAGTGCCAACGCGATGTCTCCGGCGTTCGACGGTGCCGAATCAGCGATGACGTGGACATAACGGCCACCGGTCTCGTCCAAGTAGTCGCGGCGAGCCGCAGCCACGTCGGCAATCGCAGTTGCGAGAGGAACGTCCAGCGCCAGGCCGGAAGAGGAGCGACCCGAACCAACAATCACGCCGGCTGCGCCAGCACGCATCAGGTGCGTGGCCGTCGTGTAGTCGAAGACGCCACCTGCGATGACCGGAACGTCGAGGGAGCCGATGAACTCCTTCAAGTTCAGCGGTTCCCCACCGGGCTGCACGTGCTCGGCGGAAATCAACGTGCCCTGCACGAACAGGATCTCTGCACCGGCCTTGATCACTGCCGGAGCAAGCTCGCGCACGTTTTGCGGGCTCACGCGCACAGCGACGGTCGCGCCCGACGCGCGGACCTGCGCAATGCGCTCGCTCAACACGTCCAAATTAATTGGGGCCTGATGGAGTTTCTGCAGCGTTGCCGTAGCCTTGGCAATCTTGCTAGGAATCTCGTGGTAGTTCTCCTGCTCGAGGTCCTTGGGATTTGGCGCCTGCCCGCAGACCTCGTTGATCGCCTCTTCGAAGTTCGCGTGGCGGCCCAGGATGCCCTCGGCGTTGAGCACCGCAAGTCCACCCTGCTTACCCATCTCGATGGCGAACTCGGGGCTCGCTAGGGCATCGGTCGGGTGGGATACGAGCGGCATGTCAAAGGAGTAGGCGTCGATGTGCCACTCCGTGTTGACGTCCTTCGACGAGCGGGTGCGCCGCGTCGGAACCAGGGTCAGATCGTCAAGGTCGTAGGCCTTGCGGGCTTCGCGTCCGATGCCAATTTCTACATATTCACGCATGTCAGGTTCTCTCCTTCAGGAGCCAGTCAGAAAGGATTAGTTGTGGTAGTTCGGCGCTGCAACCGTTTGCGTGATGTCATGCGGGTGCGATTCGCGCAAGCCAGCCGTGGTGATTTGGACGAACTGCTTCGTCTGCAGTTCTGCGATCGAGGCGGAGCCGGTGTAGCCCATCGCGGCGCGCAGACCACCGACGATCTGGTGGGTGATGGCGTCGATATCTCCGCGGAACGGAACGCGGCCCTCGACGCCCTCCGGCACCAGCTTGTCTTCGCTGGTGACGTCTGCCTGGAAGTAGCGGTCCTTGGAGAAGGAGCGCTTTTCGCCGGTCAGGCCACGGCCCTGCATCGCGCCCATCGAGCCCATGCCGCGGTAGCGCTTGTACTGCTTACCCCCAACAACCACGACGTCACCGGGTGCCTCAGTGGTGCCTGCGAGCATGGAGCCGAGCATGACGGTCGATGCGCCAGCGGCGAGGGCCTTAGCAACGTCGCCGGAGAACTGCATGCCACCGTCTGCGATGATCGGTACTCCGGCCTTGTGAGCAGGTACGGAAGCCTCCAGGATGGACGTGATCTGTGGTGCTCCGACGCCCGCAACAACGCGGGTGGTGCAAATGGAGCCAGGACCGATGCCAACCTTGATCGCGTCCGCACCGGCATCGATCATGGCCTGCGCGGCTTCGCGCGTTGCCAGGTTGCCGCCGACGACGTCAACGCGGTCGCCGAAGTCCTTCTTCACACGGGACACCATCTCCAGCACGCGGTTGTTATGTGCGTGCGCAGAGTCGACGACGAGGGCGTCGACACCCGCCTCAACGAGCAGCGCGGCACGCTCGTAGGACTCTTCACCAGTGCCGATACCAGCGGCAACAAGCAGACGGCCGTTCGAGTCCTTCGACGCGTTCGGGTACTGCTCGCTCTTCACGAAGTCCTTCACCGTGATCAGGCCAACCAGCTTGCCTGCCTTGTCCACGATCGGCAGCTTCTCCACCTTGTTCGCCGACAGCAGCGCGAGTGCCTCCTGCTTATCGACGCCCTCATCCGCCACAACCAGCGGCATCGGTGTCATCACCTCTGCGACCTTGCGGTCGTAGTCCGGCTCGAAGCGCATATCGCGGTTGGTGATGATGCCCACCAGGCGCTCGTCGGCGTCGATCACCGGCAGGCCCGAGATGTGGAAGCGGCCGCACAGCGCGTCGACGTCACGAATCGTCATGTCTGGTGTGGCGGTCACCGGGTTGGTGACCATGCCGGACTCAGAACGCTTTACGATGTCAACCTGCTCCGCCTGGTCCTGAGCGCTCAGGTTACGGTGGAGCACGCCAATGCCACCCTGGCGCGCCATCGCGATCGCCATCCGCGACTCCGTGACCGTATCCATCGCAGCCGATGCGATCGGGATACCCAGCTTGATGTTGCGGCTGAACTGCGAGCTCGTGCTCACTTCGGCCGGCACAATGTGAGACTCGGCTGGCAGCAGCAGCACATCATCAAAGGTCAAGCCCCGCAGTGCAACCTTGTGCGGGTCATCCCCACCTGTAAGAACTCGCTCGTTTGCCATTGACAACTTCTCCTTCCGCGCGCGGTGTACCCGACATTGGTTTTCAGCCATGATATAACGTCGCGCGACACGACACACAGCGGCGTCGAAAAATCCCAACGCACATGGCTAATTGGCCTTGCTACTCCCCACACAATAGGCTGATCGGTGTGAATTACGACGACATGATGCCACTCGACCCGTTCGCAAACGACCCGAACGACCCGGCATCGTTCATCGAGGACGACGAACAGCCGGAGCCCTTAAGCAGCGAGGAGCGGCAGGCGATCATTCACGACCTCGCCCACGTCCGCGACGCACAACGTATCCTGCGCCCCCGCGGCATCCTCGGGATCTTCTTCATGTGTGAAGACTGCGAGCAGACGCACTACTACGACTGGGACATCATGGAGCAAAACATGATCTCCACGCTCAACAACGCGCTGCCGCCCGTCCACGAACCAAGCGCTAACCCGGACGTCAACGCCTATGTCACGTGGGATTACGCGCTGGGGTACATGGACGGCATCGAGTCCGCCGGGCGCTAGTGCTGCGGCGAGGCTGACGCCGGGGGCTCAACCGGCTTGGGGGAGGTCGTCGCCACTGGCGATTCCGGCGCGGCGTCCTTGCCTGTAGTAGCCGGCACGTGCGCACCGCTCGGTTCCGCACTCACTGTCGGCTGCGCGGAGGAATGCTGCTCGACGGCAGGCTGCTCCGTGACCACCTGCGTCACCGTCACCGGTTCGCGCGGCTCAGGTGTCACCGTCACAGTCACGGTGCGCGTCACCGCCACCTCAGGGATTGTCGACGCCACCGTGGGCTCAGACCCTTGCGTCTTCTTCGCATCCATGGAGTCAAGCAACGCCTTGGCCTGCAGCACCAGGGCACGCACAGCGTCGCCGTTACCCTCATCGCTGGCTACTTCCATCTCGTCGAGCGTGCTCGCAAGCTCCATGACCGACGCACGCTCCCCAAACACGGTTGAGGCTACTGGCCACAGAGGGGAATCAGGAGTCGCGTTGTACAACACTGCCCCACTTCCAGCAACGATTGCGGTGGCTGCTGCCGCGCCCACAAGCCCACTGAGCCACGGGTTCATCTGCTTGCGCGCAGGCGCCGCCACGGGCGCTATGTATGGCGGCTCCGGCATCGGACGCTCGACGTCCTCGCGCAGCGCACCCATCAGGCCCAAAAGCGGATCGGTGCCGTCGCTAGGGTCCTCTCCACGTGACGCTTTGGTCAACAGGGCGTCATCCGCCAACAGCTCATCAAACTGCGGGATACGGTGAGCATCACGTGTCATTTCGCAGACTCCTCTTCTTCAAGGGCCTCACGCAGGCGAGCCAGGGCACGGTGCTGTGAGACACGAACCGACCCAGCTGTCCCGCCAACAATCTCTGCTGTTTCTTCCGCCGAAAGGCCAACAAATACGCGAAGAATAATGATATTTCGCGCTTTCTCATTGAGTACATCGAGCAGCTCGCGCATTTTGTTACTCGCGTCGACATCCAGCGCATATCCCTCTGGATCCGCCTCTTGCGATACCCCATCGGGGATATCTTCGGTGGGCAGCATTCGGTCTCGCGCATAGCTGCGGTGCGCATCCGTCACCTTATTAAATGCAATCCCGTACACGAATGCCATGAATGGCTTGCCCTGGTCCTTATAGGTACTGAGCGCCTTGACTACCGCAAAGCACACGTCCTGAGTGACGTCTTCCGGGGTCGGGGTGCGCCCACCGCCAATGCGGGCGCGGGCGTAGCGCAGCACAAATGGATAAATGAGCGCCACGACGCGCTGCGTCGCCCGATCATCACCGGACTGTGCAGCAGGCAGCAGTTGCGCAAGCTGCGCATTCACGTCATCAGTATCTATACCGCTCATACGCGACGCCCGACTCCTTTCCAGTATCGCCTAAGGGTACAGCGCCGAGCATGCCATTCCCAAAGCCTGACCCATCAGGCACGCAAAAGCCCGAACGGCATGTATCCGTCCGGGCTCCCCTCGTCACAAACACTAATTAGTGCGCGTGACCGTGTGCGTGTTCCTCAACTTCTTCCGGCTTGTTCACCACAGAAACCTCCGTGGTCAGCACCATGCGGGCTACCGAGCAAGCGTTGACAACAGCGGAGTGTGTCACCTTCACAGGGTCAATGATGCCCTGCTCAACCAGGTTGCCGTACTCCATCGTTGCGGCGTTGAAGCCTTCGTCGTTCGCCATGTCTGCGATCTTCGACACAACAACTGAGCCGTCCAGCCCAGCGTTGTCCGCAATCCAGAACGCCGGCTTCACCAGCGCGCGGGCAACCGCCAACACGCCAGTCTTCTGCTCGCCCTCGAAGGTCTCCGCGTATTCCTCCAGGTCGCGTGCGATCTGGACCAGTGCGGAACCGCCACCGGCGATGATGCCCTCTTCGACTGCCGCGCGGGCAGCGTTGATGGCGTCCTCGACGCGCAGCTTGCGCTCGTTGACCTCGGTCTCAGTCGCGGCACCTACGCGGATGACGGCGACGCCACCCGACAGCTTCGCCAGGCGCTCCTCCATCTTCTCCTTGTCCCAGGTGGAGTCCGTCGCCTCGATGTCGCGGCGGATCTGGTTGCGACGCTCCTCGACGTCCTCAGCGGAACCGGCGCCGTCGACAAGCACGGTGTCGTCCTTGGTCACGGTGACGCGGCGCACCGAGCCAAGGTCATCCAGCGTGGCGTCCTTGAGCGCCATGCCAACCTCAGGGTCGATGACCGTCGCATTGGTCACTACAGCCAAATCATCCATAAAGGCCTTGCGGCGCTCGCCGAAGTACGGCGACTTCACGGCGACAACCTTCAGGGACTTGCGCAGCGTGTTCACCACGAGCGTCTGCAGCGGCTCACCGTCGACGTCCTCGGCGATGATCAGCAGCGGGACGGATGCCTCCGCAACCTTTTCCAGCAGCGGAAGGAAGTCCGGCAGCGAGGAAATCTTGTTACGGACCAGCAGCACGCGGGCGTTTTCCAGCACCGCCTGGCCGGCGTCAGGGTCCGTCATAAAGTACGGCGAGAGGAAGCCCTTGTCGAAGGAGACACCCTCGGTGACGTCGACGAACGAGTCGATCGTCTGGGACTCCTCGACGGTGACGACGCCGTCCTTGCCGACCTTGTCCATCGCACCGGCAACCATCTCGCCGACCTCAGGGTCGCGGGAGGAAACGGTGGCAACGTTGGCGATCTCGGCGGACGAAGAAACCTCCGTCGCACGCGACTTCAGCTCCTCGATGACCTTCTCGGCCGCAGCCTGGATGCCCTTGTTGAGCTGGATCGGGTTCGCACCAGCAGCGACGTTGCGCAGCCCCTCGGTGACCAGCGCCTGCGCGAGCAGCGTCGCGGTCGTGGTGCCGTCACCGGCGATGTCGTTCGTCTTCACTGCGACGGATTTCACCAGCTGCGCACCGAGGTTCTCAAACGGCTCCTCGAGGTCGATGTCGCGGGCGATCGTCACACCGTCGTTGGTAACGGTCGGGCCACCCCACGACTTCGAAAGCACAACGTTTCGGCCACGCGGGCCAAGAGTGACCTTGACGGTATCCGCCAAAGTGTCAACGCCCTTCTTGATGCCTTCGCGGGCCTCCTGATGAAATGCAATAAGTTTTGCCATTGGTGGCTACGCCCCCTTCAATTACTTTTCGACGACGGCCAGCAGGTCGCGAGCGGAAAGCAGCAAGTACTCTTCACCGTTGTACTTCAGCTCGGTGCCGCCGTACTTGGAGAAGATCACGGTGTCGCCCTCGTTGACGTCGACAGCAATGCGCTTGCCCTGCTCATCCAAGCGGCCAGGGCCGACAGCGATAACAACTGCCTCCTGTGGCTTCTCAGCAGCGGAATCAGGGATAACCAGGCCGGATGCCGTCGTGGTCTCCGCCTCAGCGATCTGTACCAGAACCTTGTCTTCCAGTGGCTTGATGTTGACGTTTGCCATGATCTGAACGCCTTCCTTCAATGTTGTATCTATCAGTTCAGTAGTTTTGCGGTTATTTGAAGGCCCAGCCGTCGTCGCGGGTGTACAACTGCGCTCTCCACAACCTTGTTAGCACTCTACCCCTGCGAGTGCTAACACTCAACATTGTGACGACACTCACCAATCTTTACTGGTGAACGAGCGGGATCTCCACTTCCAACGACGTATCCGTCGCCACGGACAGCTCCGAAGGCTTGGCCCCCTCATGGATGAGCTGGCCCGCCAACGCCGCGATCATCACGCCGTTATCGGTGCACAGCCCGAAGCGCGGTACACGCAGCTCCACGCCAGCCTTCTCGCAACGTTCTTGGGCAAGTCCTCGCAGGCGACTGTTCGCCGCCACCCCGCCGCCGAGCAACAGCGTCTTCGCACCGGTCTCCTCCAGTGCCAGCAGCGCCTTGCGCACGAGCACGTCACACACCGCCTCCTGGAACGACGCGCACACGTCCTCCACGTTGACCACCCAGCCTTCGCGCTCCGCCTTTTCCACGTAGCGCGCCACGGCAGTCTTCAAGCCGGAGAACGAGAAGTCGAAGCGGTGCTCGCCCCGCAGATCGTCGGCCTTACTGAGCGCGCGCGGGAACGGAATCGCATCCGGGTTACCCTTCGCCGCCAAGCGGTCGATGACCGGGCCGCCCGGGTAGCCAAGCCCAAGCAGGCGCGAGACCTTGTCGTAGGCCTCGCCGGCGGCGTCATCAAGGGTGGAGCCAAGCTCGCGCATCGGCTTGCCGACGGCCTCAACCTCCAACAACTGCGTATGCCCACCAGAGACCAGCAGTGCCACCGAGTGCGGGAGCCGCTCCTGGCCCTCCAGGTTCGCCACCGCCACGTGCCCACCCAAGTGGTTCACGGCGTAAAACGGCACACCCCACGCCGCCGCGTAGGCCTTCGCAGCGGACGCGCCGACCAGCAGCGCGCCGGCAAGACCAGGCCCGATCGTCGCCGCAACCACGTCCGGGGCATCGATACCGGCCTCTTCCATTGCCGCGGCCATCACTTGTGGCATCGCCTCAAGGTGGGCACGCGACGCGATCTCGGGCACCACGCCACCAAAGCGTGCGTGCTGCTCCATCGAAGACGCCACCTGGTTCGCAAGGATCTCCATGGTGCCGTCGGAGTGGACGTCGACAATGCCAACGGCCGTCTCGTCGCACGATGACTCAATCCCGGCAACAATCATGCCTGCTCCCTTTCGCTCTTCCGCGGACGCATCATGGAAAACGCGTCCGCGCCAGAAGGTTGATAGTAATTCTTTCGGGTGCCAACGACAGAAAAGCCGTAGCGCTCATACATGCCAAGCGCCGCGGAGTTGTCGGTGCGCACCTCGAGGAACATCGGGCCGTCGAGAAGGTCGGCGGTGTGGACGAGCTGGTCCATCAGCTCCCTGCCCACCCCGCGGCGCTGCACCTCGGGCGCGACGCCGATGGTGTGAATTTCGAACTCCGGGTCGTTGCGCGGCCCCAGCATCGCAAGGCCCGCATACCCCAGCAGTGCGCCCTTGTCGTCGAAAGCACCGATGTAAAACGTGTACGGCTGCGCGAACTGCGTCAGCAGCACCTCCCGCGACCACGGGGTCTCGCCAGCGAACAGCACCGCCTCCAACGCTGCGACTGCGTCAGCGTCGCTGGGTGTGAGCTCCCGGATATTCACAGTTTGATGTCCGGCAGCGCAGCAGAGCGCGGGCGCGGCTTCGGCGGGACTGCGTCCGGGCGGCGCAAGTACAGCGGTGTGAGTGGCTCCGGCGTATCCGATGGATCGCACGCAGCCAGCAGACCGCGCACCCCCGGCGCGAGATCGTGTACCTCACCAGCCGCGACCGTCACAGTCTCACGCAGCGCGTCCGGGACGACGAGCATGTCAACGGCGTCACCCTCAACGTCGATCGCGCTGGCTGCGCTGACGTGTGGGCCGTCGACGCGCTGTCCGTCACGGTAGAGGCTCCAGTACACCTCGCGGCGGCGCGCATCAGTGACCACTAGCACGCTTTTCCCGGTGGTGTCCCCGGCTTCCGCGGCGATGGCGTCGTGGGTGCAGACCCCGTACACCGGCACACCCAGCGCCTGCCCGAAGGCGGACGCGGCGGCCATGCCTACGCGAAGCCCCGTAAACGGGCCAGGCCCCACGCCAACAACGACGGCTTCGAGCGCACCGTAGGTGCAGCCCGCTTCCGCCAGTAGTTCGTTGACAGTGGGGACCAAAAGTTCGTTATGCGAGCGGGTTCTGATTACCCGCTGTGCATCCACGCGGCGCGACTGCTGCTCGCCCACGCCGACAACGAGGTCGTGCGTGGCGGTATCGAGCGCCAGCGTCAGCATTACGCCGCTACTCCCATGACCCAGCCGTTACCGTCCTTGTGGAACGGCAGCGGCGTGTTCATCGGGAACATCTCCGACTGCGGGATGGAGCAGATGTTCACCTTGGAAAGCTCCACCTTGTCCAGGTCGATCTCCGCGTTCTGGTCCTCGTCGAACAGCAGCATGTAACCCCAGTCGCCGGAGAAATCGAAGCGGTCCTGGTCAAGGTTCAGCGCCTGCAGCTTGCTCAGCAGCAGCTGGTCCGGCTCGTTCGGGCACAGCGTGGTGAACCCGATGTAGTCCTTGTCGTAGACGCGAGTCAGGTCGATGAGCTGGCCCGCAACGGCTTCGCCACCAGGCTTGACCTCTTCAAGGGAGCGGGAAAGAGAATTCGTTGGCGTCGCAGCCGCCATTGGGGACGGCTTGGTCAGTGGGATGAAAATTAGAGCAACGAGCACAATCACCCACAGTGCACACGCAATAGCGACCCAACCACGGCTAGTATTGTTCAGCTTCAGCATGGCCTACAGCCTACATCTTCCTATTCTGTGTGCACCCACCGCCATGTGATGATGCGGCCCTCACTGTCTTCGTCTTGCTCCACGAGCGTGGTGCGGTCAATGGTGACCAAAAGGTATTCACTGGCGATGTGAGCTGCGAGATCACCACCCCACTCGGCCACCACGACGCTGCGGTCGAGCTCCGACTCAAGGTCGAGAGCATCGAGCTCACCCAGCGGGTCGCCAGAGCTGCCCTCCCCCAACAGGCGGTAGGCATCGACATGAATTAACGACGCCCCCTCCGCCTCCTTCGCGCGGTGTTCCCTGGCGATGGTGAAGGTTGGGCTCGTCACACGCCCCTTGACCTGCATCCCTTCGGCAATGCCCTGCGTCAGCGTGGTTTTCCCGGCGCCGAGCGGGCCGTCGAGAATCACCACGTCCCCGGCGCGCAAGGTCTCCCCCAGCTCACGCCCCAACGCTTGCGTTTCCTCGCGCGTCTCGCAGACACGCCTGCCGCCGTACTCCCGCACTGTCCGTCCTTTCGGTGCACACAGCACCTCGTAGTGAATGGTGTTCGCCCGCAGCGCGAACTCGTCCGCACTCACGCCGCCGGCGCCAAAAAGTACCGCTTCATCGCCCGGCGCGACACCGGCTTCGTTTGCGCCCAGCCACACCACAATCTGATCCATGCACACCCGACCCACCTGGGGGTAGCGGGCTCCGTCAATGGTGACGTCCATCCGGTCCTGCCAGATGCGCATCACGCCGTCCGCGTAGCCGGCGGGCACCACGGCGGTAAACCCGTCCTCGGGCGCAGTCCATGTCCCTGAGTAGCTCACCGGATCCCCCGCGCGGATCGGTTTGACCGCGGTCACTGTTGCGACCCAGCTCATCGCGGGCCGCAGCCCGTTGTCGGTGCCGTCGATTGCTTCCAACCCGTACAGGCCAATCCCGGGACGGATCTGTTCAAAGCGGGCGTCGTCCCTCGTCCACGTCGCCGGCGAGTTCGCCACGTGGTTCACCAGGTCCTCTAGCCCCGCCTCGTGCGCCTGGTTGAGCGCTTCACGGAACGTCGCCAGCTGCCGGTCCGTGTACGGGTCCGCTGGGTTATCCGCGCACGCAAAATGGCTCATCAGCCCGGCCACACGGATCTGACCGGCCTGTTGCGCCTCGGCGGCCATCGCGAACAGCTCCGGCCACTGTTCCTCATCTACGCCCGAGCGGTTCATCCCCGTGTCGATCATCAGATGCACGGTGGGGACGAAGGGGGCGTCAATAAGCGCGCGCAGGTGCGCAAGACTCGGCACACCCATCTCAATGCCCTCCACCAGCTCCTCCCCCGGAGCCCACAGCCACGCCATCACGGGTTTCGACGTCAGCTTCGCCACACTAGCCGCCTCCGCGATCGTCGCGCAGCCGAACGCATCCGCACCGTTCGCCTCCATGATGGGGACGCACTTCGCCGCGCCGTGGTTATAGGCATCCGCCTTCACCACGCACATCAAACGCGCGCCACCAGCCTGACGGCGCATCTGCCTCGTGTTGTGGGCAATCGCCGCCAGGTCAATGCGAAGTTTTAAAGCGTTCATGGGCATCTATTGAACAACGATCACAGCAAATGCGCCACGCCGACTACACCCAGCAGCAGCGATACCGCCCACGTCGCGGTCAAACCAACCGTATCCGGGTGTGAGCGCGCCCACGCGAAACCTCGCCCAGCAACCGAGTCGGGCTTCGCCCGCACCCAGCCGACCAGCAGGGCGCACAGCGTTGGCAGAGACAGCGCGACCGTGGCATAGAGCACCAGGAAGCTGTACTTCTTCGTCGTATCGATGCCCGTCGCAGACAGCACCGCAAGGCCACCAAAGAACGGCATCGACGTCGCCGATTGGACGATCCCCAGCACAAACCCCGTCAGCACCGTCAGCGCATTGGGTGCTCGCAGCGGGCGCATCACCCGTTCAATCAACGCGTGGTTATCTCCCTCACGCAGCGCCAGCACCGTGGTCAGGAGACCAGTAGCGATGAGGAGCCACCCGAAAATGGGCCCCTCGACAAACGTTTGCACCACCGGACCGAGGCCATCGAATACGAACAACATCACCGCCGCGAGACTCGCCACCCCAAGCCAGTCGCCAGCAATGAGCAGCGCCGTGATCTTCGCATACTGCCGTTTCGCTTGGGAGGCAACCACCCCGACTGCCACGATAACCCCGATCAACAACACGTTGATGGAATCAATAAACGCAAAGGACAACGCTCCAAGCATGTCTCGCTCCTTTCGCGTGGCTCCATCAGGCGGAATCTCGGCCGTCTCTCGATCTGGCCCCTAACCCTAAACCACAAAAACGCTGAAGCGCTATTTCAGTACTGCAGAATTCAAGTAGGGTAGGTTGCGTGTCTGCGAAATTGAAGAAGTTAGCTGAACTGTCCAAACGAGGCCCACACAAGGTGCTAGAGGGCGATCTCGGGTACACCGGGTTGCCGGGCAAGGTGTACACGCCTGCAGAGGGCAAGAACCTCCCTGCCGTCGCCTTCGGCCACGACTGGCGCCAGAGTGTCGACGACTACCACGGCACACTTCGCCACCTGGCCAGTTGGGGCATTGCGGTCGCTGCGCCAGATACAGAAAAGGGGTGGCGCCCCGACCACGCTGGCTTCGCCGCCGATTTAGAAACCGCCCTGCAAATCCTGACTGGGGTGCGCCTCGGGAACGGCAAGATTAGCATCCACCCACAGCGCCTCGGCGTCGTTGGCCACGGCATGGGCGGCGGCGCTGCCGTACTCACCGCGGTAGAAAACCCGAAGGTGCAGGCAGTCGCCGCAATTTATCCAGCGAACGTGGCGCCCTCCGCAGTAGAGGCGGCTCGCCGCGCGCTTCGCCCAGGGCTCATCATCGGCCCCGGCGAGGACGGTGACTCGCTCTTCGATCCAGGCAACCCCGCCAAGCTCGCATACAACTGGGCAGGCGAGGTGGCCTACCGCAGCGTCAAGAAAGGCGAGCAACAGAGCTTCTCGGAGGACACGCTAACCAAGCGTCTGCTCGGCCTGGGTAAGTCGAGCGCCTCCCTGCAGACCACAGTGCGCGGCCTACTCACCGGGTTCCTCCTGCACCAGCTAGCCGGGGAGAAGAAGTACTCCTCCTACTCCGAGCCGGACGCCGAAGGCAAGAACGTGACGTCCTTTACCGGTGAGGACCTCGCTGAGCTGGCGGGCCTCACCAAGGATGACAGCCTCTTCTCATTCTTCTAACGTGCCGGGCTGACCAGCACGCTTCATCTCCCCCTGTGCCTCCGGGGCGTTGGGGCGTGCCTCGGTACGGATCGACGCGATTCCGCCCTGCGGCGGGCGGCGAAATGGGAACAACCGCTCGCCGCCCTGTGGAATGACAACAGGTTGGCGTTTGTAGCCAAGCGCGGCGGCCCTTCGCTGCTCGGTAAGCATCATCTCCATTTGGCGATGGTGCTCAGCGATCATCTTTTCAAAGTTCTCCATCCGCATCGCCGTGCGCTGACGGTACTCTGCTGCAAACCTTGAAAAATCCATTTACCATTCCCCCAATTTCTTGACGCCCCAAGCATCAGCCGGGTCTGTATCTACTGGCTGCTGCTCAGCGTGTTGTTCTGATGACGTCTCTGCTGCCGCCGGTGCCGTCATCGCTTGCTTTTCGGTCGGCACTGGTGGCTGCTCCACCTCGCCGAGTTGCTCAGGTGGCACGAACACACCGTTTTCGTCGACTGCCGGTGCAGGCTCCGGCGCAGGAGCGGGCTCGGGTGCCGGCGGTGCCGGTGGTGTTGGTTCCGCGACGTCACACGGCGCCTCCACAGCCTCCGTCGCGCACTGCCAGGCCGCGTCGATATTTGCTGCAAAGACGTTGATGCTTTCAATGACGACGGCCGCGCCCGTTTGTGCAAACGCGCCCGTGAACGCCTGCGCAGCGTCGCACTGCTCCTGTACCGGTGCGAACAACGCCGCTGCGTCGCGTGTCACGGCCTCGATGGGCGCGTTAACATGCACATCGACGTCGAAGTTAAAGGCCACGTTGATCCCTGCCGCACCTGCCAGCGCCGCTGACGCGGACTGCGTGCCGACGCTCTCCAGAGAAACAAGGCGCTCGCACGGCTGCGGCGGTGTCGGCGGCACAGGAGCAGGGGCAGGCACTGGTGCTGGTGCTGGGGCGGAAGGCGGCGCGGCAACACTCGCGCTGGCGGTCGAGGTGCTTCCGGCTGCGTGCGCCGCCGTCGCTGGCACCGCAGCAGGCGCACTTCCAGCTGGCTTTCCGCCGGGCGCCTGACTGCAAGGCTGTTGTGCTTCCTCCACGCACACCGCGATCGCATCGAGGCACTCAGCGACAGCCACGTTGCATTCTTTCGCTGTCTGGCTCGCCTGCCGCATCGCATCAATTACGACCTGCACCAATGGGCGAATCAGAGTGGCGATTCCAAGCTTCGCAAGTATCTCAAGGTGCGAGTGCGCAAGGACCACGAACTGTTCCACCGCCAGGTTGGACGTCTTCTTGACGTCATCTATAGCGCTGCAGCACGAGGTAATCGAGCTTCCCAGCTCATTTAGGCGTGTAAAGTGCTGCGTCTCCGAATCTGCCGAGCATCGCTCCCGCGACCCCACGCCGATCTGCTCAAACCACTCTTTACTGCCCGGCGTATCCTGGCAAGGCGCCTTCAACGAAAACCTGTAGCCCACGGCGTCACAATTGAACTGTGACAGCGAGACACCGACCTGGTGGAAGCCGCGTAGGTCCTGGCAGCGGGTGGCCTGCAGCTCCCGAATGACTTCCTTCGCTAGTGCCTGCAATTGGTCACGCTCAGGCCCCTCCAGGGCTGGGGCCGTCGCAACTGACTGAGAGAAGCGCTGCACCCCTTGTTCGACAACGTCGCTGGTTACCATGCGGAACCCACCCCCGAAATGCCATCGGTGGCGTCCTCGTCAGCGTCACGGACCTCCTGGGCAAGGCTACGAATCCCCTCCCACTGCTGCGTTCGCTCCTGCAACAACCGGAGCGAGTCCGCATAGACCGCCTGCACCGCCGCCGTGATGCGCTGGCCCTGCAAGGCAAAACCGGCACCGAAGTCGTCCGCGCCCAGGTCTGGTTGCTGGCGGGCGAAGTCCGTGGCGGTGTCTTCGTAGGCGGAGATGGCGTCGGCAAAATATGACCGCACCGCGTCAACGTTGAGGCTGACGCCCTTGTTGTGCACAGTGTTTACCGTGTTCACCATGTTCAAAATTTCCCCCAAAATCCACGTCGGCTCACCACCGACAGTTCTAACTACTTCTCTTAGTTAGACTCCCCCAACGGCCCCGCGGTTCCCCGCGAGGCCAAATTTCTTACCAACGGACTCTACACTGCCGCGACGACAGCTGCGAGGCGACCCGCCACCTTTCGGGCTTGTTCTTCCTCGGCGGCCTCCACCATGACGCGAAACAGCTCCTCAGTACCGGAAGGACGAAGCAGCACGCGACCCGAGTGCCCGAGCTCTTCCTCGGCCTCATCGATCGCAGCCAGCACCTCCTGCGAGCTCATAATCTTGGACTTCTCCGACACCGGCACATTGATGAGTACCTGTGGCAGCACCTGCATCACCTGTGCGAGTTCCTTGAGGCTCTTGCCGGTTTCCGCCATCTGTTCCATCAGCAGCAGCGCGGACAGCGTGCCGTCGCCAGTCGTGGCATGCTCCGGGACAACGATGTGGCCGGACTGCTCGCCACCAAGCGAGAAGTCCCCACGGTTGAGCTCCTCGAGAACGTAACGGTCGCCCACCGCGGTCTGCTTCAGTGCAATGCCTTCGCGCTCCATGGCGAGGGTAAGCCCCAGATTGCTCATGACCGTGGCGACGAGCGTGTTGTCGCGCAGGTTGTTCTCGGCCTTCATGCCGCAGGCCAAGATCGCCATAATCTGGTCACCGTCGATGATGTTGCCTTCAGCGTCGACGGCGAGGCAGCGGTCCGCATCACCGTCGTGTGCCACGCCAAGATCAGCACCGTATTCGACGACGGCCGCCTGGATCTTGTCCATATGAGTGGAACCGGAGCCATCGTTAATGTTGAAAGCGTTCGGCTCGTTGTAGATCGCCACAACCTCGGCACCGGCGGCCTCGTACGCCTTCGGGGCAACCTCGGACGCCGCACCGTTCGCACAGTCTACAACGACCTTGATGCCCTTCAGGCTGGTGCTCATCGCCTCTTTGAGGTGCGCCAGGTAACGATCCTGCGCGTCCGGCGCCTCCTCGATCACGCGGCCGATGCTGGTGCCGGTTGGGCCGCCTTCTTCAAGCGTGTCGAGAGCCCGCTCAATTTCGTCCTCGACCTCATCAGGCAGTTTGTGGCCACCCGCGGAGAAGAACTTGATGCCGTTATCCGGCATGGGGTTGTGGGACGCGGAGATCATCACACCGATGTCCGCACCGTAGTCATCAGTGAGGTACGCCAAGCCGGGAGTCGGAATCACGCCGACACGCAGGACATCCACGCCTTTCGACGCCATGCCCGCCGCCATCGCTGCTGCAAGCATTTCGCCGGACACGCGTGGGTCGCGGCCAATCAGCGCCGTCGGGCGGCGCTTCGAGGACTCACGGTCCTTCGTTAGTACGGTCGCGGCGGCGGCACCGAGCTTCAGTGCCAACGACGCCGTCAGTCGCTCATTGGCGAGACCTCGGACACCATCAGTTCCAAACAATCGAGTCATGCTGTTTATTATGCACTACCGACAGCTATACAAAAACAACAACCGCCCACCCGGCCAGTGCCAGGGGGCGGTTGATGATACAACCAGCGTAGTGATTAACGCTTGGAGTACTGCGGTGCACGACGGGCCTTGTGCAGACCAGCCTTCTTACGCTCGACCGCACGAGCGTCACGGGTAAGCAGACCAGCCTTCTTCAGGGTTGGGCGCTCAGCCGGGTTGTAGATGTTCAGCGCACGGGCAATCGCCAGACGCAGCGCACCGGACTGACCGGTTGGGCCGCCGCCCTTGATGTTTGCCTTGATGTCGAATTGGCCCTCGCGCTCGAGCAGGGTCAGCGGCAGCAGGATGTCCTGCTGGTGCAGCTTGTTCGGGAAGTAGTCCTCGAACTCACGGCCGTTGACCGTGATCTTGCCTTCGCCCTCAACGACGGTCACGCGAGCGATTGCGCGCTTACGACGACCAACGGTCTGGATTGGGCCCTCGTGCAGCGGTGCAACCTCAACGGTGTCCTGGGTCTCCTCGACCTCTGGAGCAATAGCGTCACCGATGGTGTAGTTGAACTCTTCCGTCGCCGCGGTTGCCGCGTCGATGTCGGTCTCAGCTGCAATGTTGTTCTGATCAGCCATTACTGTGCCACCTGCTTAAACTCGTAGGTTTCCGGCTTCTGAGCCTCGTATGGGTGCTCGGAGCCGACGAAGACGTGAAGCTTCTTGATGGACTCGCGGGAAAGCTTGTTGTGCGGCATCATGCCCTTGACAGCTTCCTCGATAACGCGGTCCGGACGCTCATCGAGCGCACGACCAAGCGTCATAGCAGTCAAACCACCCGGGTAGCCGGAGTGGCGGTAGCGCATCTCGCGATCGCGCTTATTCGAGGAGATGTGGACCTTCTCGGCGTTGATCACGATGATGTGATCGCCGGTGTCAACGTTCGGTGCGAACTGTGGCTTATGCTTGCCGCGCAGGATATCTGCTGCAGTCGACGCAAGCTTGCCCAAGACCACGTCCGTGGCGTCGATGACGTACCACTTACGGGTAATGTCACCGCTCTTTGGGTGGTAAGTAGACATGCATGACTCCTTCAAGTCTGTCTAGTTGGCTGCCGGCCATAACGTATAAAACTGTGCGCTGTATCCTGCTCAGACGGCGGCCGGTGGAGACCCGACAAGCAGCACGGCACACAAGCTGCAAACTTTACAGCACAAAGCACTGAACAGCAAGACGCTCCCCCTGGCGCCTTGCTGTTCAGCAAGCTTCTGTGTAGTTATCCCCAGCTGTTTGCCGCGGCGTTGTTTACCGCGAGCATGGTGGAGTTGCCGTCTTCAACGGTGCTGGCGATCTGGTTCAAAATGGTGTTCAGATCCTCTGCGGCCTGGTCCCACTTCGCCTGGTGTGCCTGGTACGCGGACGCTGCGGTGCCCTCCCAGGTCTGCGCCATCGGCTGGATGATCTGCTTCAGCTCGTTGAGCTGGCTGGTGATGCGGGTCGCCGACGAGCGCATGTCTTCAGCTGCGTTGGCGATCTGAGCGAAGTCGTACTTGATTTGCATGATGAGTATGTCCCTTTACATTCGGAAGATGGTCGTTGTGTCTGCTGAGAACCGCTGGGAGCGTTTTAGAGAGCCAAGCCCGCGGAACCGGACAGCGAACGGAAGTTGTCGGTGTTCGTAGCGTCGGTGCTCTCGTAGTTCTTGGCGTTGTCGCGGATGTTGTTCGCGATGTCACGCAGCGCTTCGGAGAGGCGTCGCTGCGCGTCGTCGTAGCGGACCATCAGGTCATCGAAGCTGCGCTGCGCATTGCCCACCCAGTAGCTGCGCGTGGACTCCGCGACCTGCTGCACGCGGTCGATTTCTCGGTTGACGTTTGCGTTGGTGTCATCTGCCCGGTCGGCAGTTGCGCGCATGACGTCGGCTTCTGTTCTGAACTGTTCCATGTTCAATCCCCCTACTAGGTACTGTGTCTTGGTTGTAACGACAGCCTTCCAAGCTGTTCATATAGTTGGACGCACGTTTTGGCGCTCCGGTTCCCTCAATGTTGAAGAAACTTTTCTCCCCACCCTCCCACCACGTGTATGCTGCGAGTTTGCCTCACCCCTCCCCTGTCGGTGGCGTGAATTCGGCGGTGTCGAAGGCCATCTGACACGTCGCCTGCTGCACCCTGCTGGGCGCCTGCCGCGTCTGGCACGCCACGAAAAGCTGGTAAGAATCCTGCGCCCAAGTTCGCCACAGCGTTTCGGCGCCTCCGGGGGCGGTCTCGCGGTACGTCACGGCGTGGAGGTTGTGATCCACGAGCGTGAGCTCGGGGTCGCGCTCGATACCCCCGAGCAGCTGCGCTACGAACTGCTCTGGCGGCAGCGTGTAGCGGTTCTCTGCGGAAATCAGTACGCGGATGTCGGGGTCGGCGCCTGTTGCCATCCAGCCCTGCTCGTGCTGCGCGAGTTGGAACCCGGGAGGCAGCTCAATCGCAAGTCCGTCCTGCGCGATTCGCACGGCGGTAGGCTCGCTCGCAACAGAAGGAGAGGGGTTTGTTGACGCCCGCGAGGCCGTCGGTTGACTGTGCAGCACAGTGGTCGATGTCGCCCCTTCTGAAGCCTGGGCAGACGTGGGCGAAGAGGGCGTCGATAAGAAACGAAAGAGCACGAACCCGCAGATTGCTGCGACCACAACCACTGCGGCGCCAAGCGCGACGAACGGCCACCACGCGCGACGTGGCGCAAGGTCTACGGCCGTAATCGCGGGTTGCTCTTCGGTCGGAGGGTCAGCCTCTACCTCTAGGCGCTCGGCGGTGATGGTGACGTCGTAGCCGCTCATGGCCTGCTCAAACTGATCGAGGTCCTCGGGGCTCGCGGCGATCTGAATCACGGCGCCGCCCGGGTCGGGCCCGAAGAGCCCGCGCACGTACTGCGCGACTTCCCGCGGGCCGGGGCCGTCAAAACGGTGAACGTTGGCGGCGCCGGTGAACATGGTGTTCGTGGGCGTCATGGTGATGCGGAGATCGGGTTTCATAGAGTGCCTCCTTCTGGGTAGGGTGCTGCGACTTGGACCAGGCCACGGGCCTCACCTGACTGGACGAGCAGGCCTCGGCCGGGCGGCTGTGGGGCTGGGCGAACCCCGAAGAGCGCGCCTTCATCCCTGGTGCCGTCAAGGACGATGACGTCCGGAAGCAGGTCTTTCAGGGCGGACAGGAAGCTGCCGAACATGGCGCGTGATACTCCACCGAACTTGCGGGCGGCAACCACGTGCAGGCCGATGTCGCGGGCGTGCGGGAACAGCGTGGCCAGCTCGCGCAGGGTGTCCTCCGGGACGAGCTCGAGGTCGTCGATGACGAGATAGAGCTCCGGGCCTTCCCACCAGGAACGCTGCGCGAGCTGCTGCGGGGTCACATCCGCCCCGGGTAGCCTGCCGCGCAGCGTGGTGATCAGCGCGCTGACCGCCTCGTCGACGGCGCTGGTAGAGGCTGCGTAGGCCGCCACCATATCTGGGTTCGCCCGCCCGAGGTGCGCGCGGCGCACGTCCAGAATCACCATGCGGGCCTGCTCACGGCCCATCGCCTCAATCGCGGTGATGGCCGAGGCAACCGCGGTGGATTTGCCAGCACCGCTCGCACCGATGACCAGCAGGTGGCCAGACTCGCTCCACAGCGGTGCAAGTCGGGGTCCACCGACGCCGAGTGGCAGACGTTGGCCTCCCGAGGTGAGCAGGTCCGCAACCTCCACGTGACTCGGCAGCACCCGTAGGCGTGGCACCGGATGCTGGCCCTGCGTCGCTGCGCGTACATGTGCCACGTCCTGCGCGGAGGTGTGCGCGACCAACATGAACGCCCCCTCTTCGGTAATGCCGCGGCCCGGCAGCGCGGGAAGTTTCGCCTGCACCTTCCTATCAATCACCGAGTCCATCGGTTCGGTAAGATGCAGCTCAATCCTCGTGCCAATCACGTCGCGGACGTTCGCGCGGATCGCGTTCCAACGCTGCGTAGTCGCAACCAGGTGAATGCCCACAGCCGGGCCTTCCGCAGCAAGACGAGTCAGCGGTTCACGCAAGTCTTCCGTCTTCGCATCCGGTGCGAGCAACGTGTGCCAGCCGTCCACAATCAACACGGTGTGGCGCTTCGTGCGCCGCTGCGGGTCGTCGAGCATCTCGACCAGCTCGTCGACGACGCGGCGCACGCGCTCCTCGTCCGTGCGCTGCGCAACACCCGCCACATGCGGCAGTTCGGCGACGTCGCTGAAGTCGCCGGAGCCGGCGTCGATAATGTAGAAGCACAGCTCATCCGTGGTGTGCCGCAACGCGAGCGACGCCACCATCGTGCGCACCGCCATCGACTTGCCTGTCTGCGGCCCGCCCGCGAGCGCCACGTGACCACCCGCGACCGACAAGTCCAGCACGAGCGGCACCTGGCGCTGCTTGATCGGCTCGTCAATGACCCCGATGATCGCCTGCAGCTTCGGCAGCGTCTCGCTGCCACCGTAGACCTGCGAAAGCTCAATCTGTGCAGGCAGCGGCGGCAGCCACACCTGGTGCGCCCGCATGCCCAGGGCATCCGCCACCTCCCTCGACTTCTCGACGACCGCCGCCAGCAACGTCGTGGTCACATCAGTATCGACGCCGGCACTCTCCTTCGCGTCCTCCACCGGCGGAGGCTCCCACCCGTGAAACAGGCGAACCTCCACGGCCGCCTCGCGCCTGGTCACGCCGCGGGCGCGCTCCAGCGGTCCCGACACGTACGCCGCGCGGAAACGCTCCAAGTCGCCTGAGCCCGTGGACAAGAAGCCCGCGCCGGGCTCGCTGGGTAGCTCGTAGGCGTCCGGCACGCCAAGCACCTGGCGGGATTCGGCCGCGGAGAACGTCTTGAGGCCAATACGGTAGGAAAGGTGCGAGTCCAGCCCGCGCAGCTTGCCCTCCTCCAGCCGCTGCGAGGCAAGCAGCAGGTGCACGCCCAACGAGCGGCCCAGGCGGCCGACCGCGACGAAGAGGTCTGCGAAGTGCGGGTGCTGGGCCAGCAGCTCCGAGAACTCGTCGAGGATGATCACTAGCGCCGGCAGCGGGGCGAGGTCCTCACCCGCGAGCCTGGCCGCGGTGTAGTCGGTGATATTGGCGTAGTTCCCCGCCTTGCGCAGTAGCTCCTGACGTCGGTTCATCTCACCGGAGATGGCGTCGTACATGCGCTCAACCAGGATGGATTCGTCCTCCAGGTTGGTAATGACCGCCGAGGTGTGTGGCAAGGACTCGCAGCCGAGGAAGGTTGCGCCACCCTTGAAATCCACGAGGACAAGGTTGAGCTCCTCCGGCGAGTGCGTCGCGACGAGCGCCACAACGAGTGTTTTTAGAAGTTCCGATTTACCAGACCCCGTCGCGCCGATGCACAACCCGTGCGGGCCCATCCCGCCCTGCGCGGACTCCTTCAGATCCAGGTAGAGCGCCTGGCCCTGGGCCGTTGATCCGATCGGGACCATGAGGCGCTGGCGGGTGCCCTCGCGCCCGGTCCACATGGTGTGCTCGTCCAGTTCAGCGATGTCGTTGATGCCGAGCATCGGCAGCAGCTTACCGCCGTGGGAGGCACTTTCGGCGCTGAGCTGTTCGGGACGACGATAGAACGCAAGCTGCCGCGCGATGAGTCCCGCCTCCGCAGCACCGATCCTGTCGGGCCTGCCCAGAAACTCCAAGCCCATCCCGGTCAGTGCGTGGAGTTCCTCGTCGCAGACAAGGTGGAACGCCTCCTCATCCACCAACCAGTCCGGGTCCGGGTGGATAACCAGCACGCACGCGTTCTCGCTGCTGACAGCGCTGGTGCTGAAGGAGATCACTGAGGGGTGGGTGGTGGCGTCGAGAAGTATGACTTGGAACTCGGCCGCCTCCGGCGTGGCGGAGTGCGGCAGCCACTTCACCCACTCGAACTCGCTCGGCGCCTGGGTGGCGTCGATGCCGACGAGCTCCGGGCCGTGGAAAAACGCCAGCTGGGCAACGATCGAGCGCGCGACCTCCGCCGCACGCGGCCCCACCATCGTGATCACGGGAAACGCATTGAGCGCCACCACGATCGGCATCTCTTGGATCGTGTTCACCGCGGCGACCGTCCTGCGCAGGCTCACCGCGCACACCGGGTCGAGGTCCTCGGGCGAGCCAGGGTCGTCGACCTCGATTGGGGTATGCAGTGCCACCGCGCCAACACCAATGCGCACCTGCAGCGCGTACGGCGAGGCGGCGTACTGTTCCCAGACACGCTCCGCAGGCACCGCCGTGAGCAGAGCGTTCGGCGCCGGGTGAAGGTATTCAGCGTGCTCGCGCTGGACCTCAGCGTTGCTGCGCGCCCGAAGCGCCAGCGCATCCAGGTGCCGCAGGTAGACCCGGCGCGTCTCGTCGATGTCCCCCTGGCGCTCCTGTGGCGAAAACATGGTGACCATGCCGAAGAGCATCATGACCGGGAAGATGAGCATCATTGGGCTCACAGTGCGCCCGGACATCACCATCAGCGCCATCACCGCCCCGATGGCAACCACCATGACCACGGGCAGCAGTACTTTCAACAGTGGCATCGGCTGGTCCTTGTGCGCCTGCGGTACCGCTTCGGCGCGGAGTTGGCCGGTCGGCAGTGGTGGTGGCGGCGCGAGTGTGTGCGCCGTCGATGGTGTCACGACTGGTTCGTGGTCAAGACCTAGCATGCATTCCCCCTCATGCATTTCCCCGGTTACGCATTCCCCCTCGCGCAACGTCTGCATGCATTCTAGGCGATGGTGCGCTACATTGTTCAAGTTAAGCGCCAAGTCGCGCATTTGTTTGTTTTCCGGGGGGATTCATCGTGGCAGTTTCTGCAACGCATCACATCGTGCACGTCACCATTCGTATCGACGTCGCTTCGCTTCATCGCGATATCGATCTCAGTTTGCCGACGTCCTCGTCGCTCTACGAGCTGATACCCGAGATCGCGCGCTTCGTGGAACTGCCGCAGCTGCACCGCCCTTGGGAGTTCACCAACGTAGCTGGCATCCCACTGGACGGACACGTGCCGTTGTACCAGCTCAAGATGCGAAACGGCGCGACGGTGGTGATGCGCCCACAGGAGCAGGCGGCACCGCCCGTGATCCGCGACGCGGCCCACTCGCTCAGCGCCGCGGCGGCTTCTGCGCGCGATGTGCGTGGCCTGCACATAGGCGCAACAATGTTGGGGCTGCTGTGCATTGCAGCGGTGGCTGGCACGGTCGGCGGAGTGGCGTTCGGCGCGGGCCTGGCGGCTGCAGCGGCGCTGGTGTTGTCGCTCGCGGCGCGAAGCAGCGCGGTTTACGTGGCGTTTCTGTGCACGGCCCCTTTCGCAGTCGGCGCCTGGGTGGCTGGGCCTCCGGCTACATGGGACGGGTCGAGCGATACGGCAATCGGGATGCTAGCCGCCGCGATCACCGCCGTGTCCTGCGTGGTCATCGGCGCGATGCTCAGGCTGTGCGGTGCGGCGGTCGCGACCTTCGCGGCGGTGTGCGCGCTGCTCCTTGCCGCGGCCCCGCTCGGTGCGTGGTTGCCGCAGCACCACGCGGGGGCGGCGGTGGTCGTGCTGCTCGGGTTGCTGCTGGTCATGCTCACGCCCCATATCGCCACGGCCGCCGCGGGCTTGAAGGTGCCACGCATCCCCACCGCTGGCGAGGAATTTGATCGCTCGGATGTGTACCAGCATGACGTCGATACACGCAGCCGCACCGCGCTGACCGTATCTGCCGCGATTGCATGTGCCGTGACCACCTGCTGCTTACCAGCGCTCTACGGCATTGCCACAATGGACGCCGCACTGGGCTGGCGCGTCGCACTCGCCGGTTGCATGGCTGGCGCGCTACTCATCCACGCGGTGCGTCACCACTACCCCACCCCGCGCATCGCGCTGACGGCGCTGGCCCTCGGCGCGCTCGGTACCGTGGTGCTCGCCACCGTATACGAGCCAAGCCCGCACCCAGCGTTCCTCGTGGCAGCGGGGTGCATCGCCATTGTGTGCGCTACCGCCGTCATCTGGTCGCGCCGCGTGCCTGACCTCGAGCCAACCACGGTGGTGTGGTTCGAGCGCGCCGAAGCCGCCGCCATCATCGCAGTCATCCCGCTCGCGGTGCACCTCACCGGGCTGTTCGACCTCATCCGGGGGCTGTAAGCCCATGCACACCACTGCTTCTCGACGCCTCTTCGCCACCCTCTGCGCCCCACTCGCCGTTGGAACGACGCTGCCAATCTCGATCCCGGCCCCACCGGCGCAGGCCCAGGACTACGCCTGCACCCGCCCCGCGCACCTGCCGCCAGACCGCGACACGCCACTGGAGCCTGACCCATCCGTCGCCGCGTCCCGCAGCCACGCGAACGGACGCGGGGTGCGCGTCGCCGTCATCGACACCGGCATCGCGCGGCACCCGCAACTGCCGCCGGTCACACCCGGCCGGGACTTCGTCACACCCGACGACCCCGATCCATTCTTCGACTGCGACAGCCACGGCACCGTCGTCGCCGGCATCATCGCCAGCCGCGACCTCGGCATCGCGCCCGCAGCGCACCTCATCTCCATCCGGCAAACCTCCGCGCACTACCGCGAAGAGCAGGCCGCGGGATCACTCGCCACCCTCACTGACGCCATCAACAACGCCGTCGACGAGCGCGCACGCGTCATCAACATCTCAGTCGTCTCCTGCATGCCGCCTTACCTCGCCGCGAGCCTGGACACCCGCGAGCTGGAGGCCGCGCTCCACCGCGCCGAAACCTCCGGTGCCGTCGTCGTGGCCGCCGCAGGCAACGCCACCAACGAATGCGCCCACGGCTTCGCCGTCTTCCCCGCGCACATGCCCACGGTCCTTGCCGTCGGCGCACGCGAGGACGCCCACACTGTCGCCGACTACTCCATCGCATCCCCAAAGCCGCCGCTCTCCGCCCGCGGCACCACACCCGTGGTCCTCGCGTCCGACGGCGCAGGGTTCGCCACCGGCATCACCGGCGAGCTCCAACCCGACGGCACACCAACCGTGCAGCCCTACGTGGGCACCAGCTTCGCCGCACCCGTCGTCAGTGGCGCCATCGCCCTCCTCCTCGAGCGCTATCCACACCTCTCACCGCAACAAGTGCGTGAGATCGTCTACGCCGCCGCGGAACCCAACGGCGGGGCGCTGCGCCCAGAAGACATCGTCACGCAACTCCCACCCACGCCACCGCGCGAGGCAACCGTCACCACCATCGACGCACCGTTGCCCACCGCATCCCTTGCGGCCCGGCGCGCCGGGCTGGCACTCGGTGGGCTCTTGGCATGCATCGCGCTGACGATCGTGGCGCGCTCCCTCCGTGGGGGCCGCGGAGACCACGGGCGCTAGGACGTCACCGGCCGCAACGCAACAGCCCGCTCGAGCGGAGCTCCACTCGGCAGCAGCGCAACGATCTGCCACGGCGCTTCCTCGGTGTGGCGCACGCCGATCAGCTCCAGCGTGTCCCGCCCGGCGACCTCGTGGCGGGAGCCCTCCGGCGACACCACGAGCAGGCCTTGCCCTGTATCCACGCCGACGGCACCCTCGCGCAGTCCCGCGAAGTGGGTCGCGGTGCCCGTCCCCGCCAGCGCAATCGCTCCTTCGAGCACGCCACCGGCGTCCTTCGGCCAGGTGGCTGCGCCACGTTTGTCGTTCACGCACACCGTGTCCTGTGTGGGTTGCACCCAGCGCGGAGCCTCGTGCGGGATGCGCAGGTCCAGTGGCGGCTGTGCGTCCGGGTAATGCGCGATGTCTGCGCGGTTGACGTTGCGGGAGGCGGCGCCGGCGTCGAGAAGCACTTGGGCGGCTGTGTCAGAGACTTGCTGCACACCGCCGTGCTCCGTAAGCACCCAGGTAGTCTCCGGGGTGCGCAGTACCTCAGGGAGGCGCGGTGGCAGCGTGAACGCCGGACCCTCGCGCAGGGCGCCGAGCACCGCGTTCGGTGGCGACCAGCGCGGCGTCGTGGCGTCGATCCCCAGGGCACGGCGCATGATGCGCCCCTCCGGCGTGGTGGATGGCGGCAGCTGCCTGCGACCGTGCGCATCGACGGCCCATTCCCGGTGATCCGCCACCGCCAGCACCGCCGTACCCCTCGGTAGCGGCGCAGGCGCCTGACCCGCGACCACCGTGACCTTGCCCTCGGCGTGGCACGCGGACCAGGCATGCGCCTCCGTGGCCTCAGGGGCAAACATCCCAGGAGCCGCGACGATGCCCACTGGCAGGCCACGCGGCACAGTGGCCAAGTAGTCCCCACCGGCGCGGGCAGGCTCGGCGGCCTCCCCGGCGATGAGGCGAGCGGAAGTCAAGTTCGTCACAGGGTGCAACGTGCCGTCGACACGCACGAACAGGCCGCCGTCAGTAGCTCGCACGATCGAGGCTTCGCCGGGGTGCGGGTTCGGGCTCATCCAGGCGAACAGCCCCATCACCGCGGCGATCAACGCCACTCCGACCGCCCCGAAGATCCCCGCGCGGCGCCGCGCCGCCAGCGGGTCATGGATCATCCGGATGTCGCCGTAGATCAGGCCGTGCTCCACACGGCGCTGCATGAACCTGTGCCCCGACACCTGCGGTCGCGTTGTTGGCAACAAACGTTGCGACATGTATACCCCCAATGTTGTATCCCCCAATAACCAATAACGCTGCCTTACACTACCAAAGCTCCAGCGGTTCCGAGCCGTGCTTGACGGCGTCGTGCTGCATCTCCGCGAGCTCGGCGCGCGTAAACGCCTCGTTCACCGCGAAGATCACCGTGTCTCCCTTCACGTACACCGGGGTCAGCGCGCTATTGGCCGTGGCATTGTTCAAATTCACGCGCGGCGGCTGCTGCGCCCAGAACGACGGCGGCGATGCGATGTAAAACTTGATGTTCAGCCGTTCAACGGCCCGGTCCACGGCGTTCTTCACCGTCGCGTCGCCGAGCACCCCGCGCCCGAGCATCTCTACGTCGAACAACGCGGTTGCGGTGTCGTCGCCTCGTGTCTTCGCCGGCCACAGGTAGTGCCGTGAAAGCGTCGGCACGCCGTTGTAGGCGTAGATCCACGAATGACCGTCTGCGGGCTCGCCGTAGGTCATGCCTTCCCACGCCGCAGGCTGCGTCGCGAGCCAGTCGAACGCAGCCAGGTCGTCATCGTTGACCATTCGACCGCCAACGCGCGGAGCGGTGTAAATGCCCTCCGCCGATTGAGCTGCATTCGCGTGCACGGCGGTCGCAGTACTCGCAGCCACCACGAGGGACACGAGCACCGCCCCAATTGTCGACGCCCCCTTCGCCACCACCGTGCCCTCACGCGCGGCAACCGGCGCCAACGTCAGCATCCGAATCATCACCGAGACCCCTATGGCCGCAGCGACGATGACGCACATCACCACCGGCAACACCAGGCGGTGCGCCGTGTTGTAGTGCAGCCCCGAAACCAGCGAAGGCACCACGTGCAGCACCGGCGGAAGCGGTGCGGTTGCCTGCACCACCGTCGCAAGTGACAGGACGTAGAACGCCGCCGGCCACACCTGGCGACGCCACGCCACAAGCGCCACCGCCCCCACGAGCGCGAGCCACAGCAGCACAGTCGGGTTGTAGTTCGGGAAGTACTCAGTGACGTGGCGCGTATCCATCGTGATCGCGAGCGCCCACGGATTTGGCGCCGTGCCATCCTCCGGAGTAGACCACCCCGCGACCTCCTGCGCCTGCTCGGAACCAGCAAACATCTGTGGCAGGAACAGCACCGCACCGGCAAGCGCCGGGGCCGCTAACCAGACAGTGTCCACGAGGCGTGAACGGACGGGACGAAGAAGCGTCGAAAAGCACCAAGCGAAGGCCACCGCCAGCGCAATCGTGGTCACCGGCGACGGGTGCACCGCCACCACCCCGAAGAACCCAATGGCCGCCGCAAACGCCGAGTTGTGATGCCGTGGCACCTCCAGGAACTGCCAAATCACAATACCCGTGAGCGCAACTGCCATCATGTACGGCCACATGCCAACAAAATCCGACACCCACATCAGCTGCGGCGCACCGTACACCAGCAGCGGCGCGAACCCCGCCGCGATCTGCGCCGTCAGCCCCCGCGACCGCAGAAACGCAAACACCAGGCACGCCACGGACACGCAAGCCGCCACCGAGGGCGCAATCGCCTGCGCCACGTTCAACGCAGGGATCGGTGCCATCCCAGCGGTCTTGGCAAAGAGCGCCACCCCCGCGTGATAGCCCGAGGGGTACAACAGCGAGCTGTGCGTCTCCTGGTACATCAGCTCCCCCATGCGCGTTGGCGACGCAATCCCCTCGTCCATGATGAAGCGCACAGTATTGGCGTGCCACTGCGAATCCCAACCCTGCACGATATTGGCCAAACCCAGCGGAGTTCCCTGCAGCCACCGCAGCTTGTTACTGATCAGCATCGCCGACCCCACAATCACACCAAGCAACGGCAGCACCCAGACGGGGTCAACCACGCTGCCTTCGCGCCGCTCCTGCGGAGTCCCCGGCAGCAGCGCCCGACGCCACGACAGTTGCCCGGTGCCAGTCCAGCGCTCGCGGGCTCGGCGCGCAAACACGTAGCGCCACCCCGCAGCACACAACATCACAAACACCACGCTCACAGAGAACGTCCACGGCGAAAATCTCGCCGACGTCAGGCCCCAAGACCAGGCGCTGAAGCCAATAATGCCGAAGCTCACGGGTATCGACGCCACCACCGACGCCGGCACACGCATGCCGGAGATGACGTTGACCAGGAATCCTGGCAGCACAAACACAAGTACCGCTGCTATGAACATCCCGGCAGTGACCACGCGTACTCCTTCGAGACCTAAGACGTTGAGACTGGTGAAATCTTATCGCTTTGCGCTCTCAGAGCGAACGCCGATCACGAGTTGTGTTGGCTCGTGCCTCCCACTCCTGCTCTGGTGGGTACACAACATGGTCGAATGTCAGTCCCTTCGCGGGGGCTAACGGTACGTCGGCGCGCCGCTCAGTGGCGTCGAGCAGTCCAGTGGCCCACGCCAGGTCGCGCTTGCCCTGCCCGACCGTGAGGCACGTCGCGGTCAGTGCGCGCACCATGTTCCAACAGAACGCGTCGGCACTGATGTGTGCCTCGTAGAGCTGCGGCTCCGCCTCCGTGGAAGCGTCCACCCAGCGAAAGCTGTGCACGTCGCGGATCGTCGTCGCGTGCGGTCGCGGCTTGCAGAACGCCGCGAAGTCGTGCAGCCCGAGCAGCACGTCGGCGGCCTGCTGCATTAGCTGCACGTCGACCGGGCGAGCCCACACTGCAGTGTCACGCGTCCGTGTCGGCAGCGCCCCCGCTGGGTTGGTAGTAACGCGGTAGATGTAGTGACGCGCCATGGCCGAGAAGCGAGCGTCGAACTCAGGGGCAACCTCCCGGACTTGTTGCACTCGGATGTCGTCCGGTAGCAGTTTGGCAAGGCGACGCACCAGGCGCGCAGGATCACCGTCAAGAGAGCGCTGCTGCAACGCGGCCGGGTCGATGTCTGCGTGCGCAACCTGGCCGCGGGCGTGGACCCCCGCATCCGTACGGCCCGCGACCGTCAGGGCGACGGGGTGGCGCAGCACAAGCGCGAGCGCGTCCTCAACGGTTCCTTGGACGGTCCGCAGGTCTCCCTTCTGCCGGGCCCAGCCGTGGAAGTCGGTGCCGTCATAGGCGATGTCGAAACGCAGCCGCATCGTGTTCATTCGTTACAGGCTAGCAAACTGGTCGCGTGCTCTTGGAATGCGAAAACCCCGCGACACCGTGAAGGTGGACGCGGGGTCTCATGTGGTTGAGCTAGGAAAGCTCACTCAGCGGAGGATTAGTCCTCCTTGGAAGCCTTCGCCTCAGCTGGCTCCAGAACCAGGGAAATCTGGGTCATTGGAGCGTTGTCGCCGGAGCGAGGTGCAACCTTGATCAGGCGGGTGTAGCCGCCGTTGCGGTTTTCGAACTTCGGTGCAAGCTCGTTGAACAGGTATGCAACGATCTGCTTGTTCGGAAGCTTCGCAGCAACAGCGCGGCGTTCCTGCAGGGAACCACCCTTCGCCTTGGTGATCAGCTTCTCAGCGTATGGGCGAAGTGCTTTCGCCTTTGCATCGGTCGTCGTGATGGCGCCGTGCTCGAACAGGGACTGCGCCAGGTTAGACAGAATGTGCTTCTGGTGGGCGGCGGACCCTCCGAGACGGGCACCCTTCTTCGGGGTAGGCATTTTCGTACTCCTCGTATGGGATTGTGAGCGCGTGCTCTTGGTTTACTCGGTTTCTTCCGCGGTGTCGTCGACGTAGTCACCAGTCTCGGCGTCGTAGCCTTCGATCTGGGTCGGGTCGAAATCTTCCGGAGCGTCCTTCAGCGTCAGGCTCATGGAGGCGAGCTTGATCTTGACCTCATTGATGGACTTCTCGCCAAAGTTGCGGATATCCATCAGATCGGTCTCGGAGCACTCAGCCAGCTGGCCGACGGTGTTGATGCCCTCGCGCTTCAAGCAGTTGTAGGACCGGACGGAGAAGTTGAGATCCTCAATCGGCAGGTTGTAAGCCGCGATGTACTCCGTCTCCTGTGGGGACGGGCCGATCTCGATGCCTTCTGCTGCCGTGTTCAGCTCACGTGCCAGGCCGAACAGCTCCACCAGGGTGGAACCGGCCGAAGCCAACGCGTCGCGAGCGGACATGGAGTTCTTCGTCTCCACGTCGATGATCAGCTTGTCGAAGTCGGTGCGCTGCTCAACACGGGTTGCCTCAACCTTGTAGGCAACACGGGTCACTGGCGAGTAGATCTGGTCGACCGGAATGCGGCCGGCTTCCCCACCAGAGTTCGGCATCGCTGGGACGTAGCCACGGCCACGCTCCACGACAAGCTCCATCTCAAGGCGTGCCTGCTCATTGAGCGAAGCGATGTGCAGATCCGGGTTGTGGATCTGAACATCAGCTGGCGTCTCAATGTCGCCGGCGGTAACGACTCCCGGGCCTTCAACGGACAGGTACATCACGACTGGCTCGTCGGACTCCGACGACAGCACGATGTCCTTGATGTTGAGGATGATCTCGGAAACGTTTTCCTTCACACCGTTGATGGTGGTGAACTCATGGAGCACACCATCAATCTTGATCGAGGTAACCGCTGCGCCCGGAATGGACGACAGCAGCGTACGGCGCAGGGAGTTACCCAGCGTGTAACCAAAACCTGGCTCGAGTGGCTCGATGATGAACTTCGAGCGGTTGGTATCGATGTACTCCTCGGTCAGCTGTGGACGCTGTGAGATGAGCATGAACTTCTCCTTTTCCGGCTACCACTATATGAAGCCGCGAGAATATGGACTTTCGGAAAGATATCGCACCACCTGTATACGTACGTATCGACGCAGTGCGGGGTGAAGTAAGCGGACTTACTTCGAGTAGAGCTCGACGATGAGCTGCTCCTGCAGCGGCACCTCGATCTGAGCGCGCTCCGGCAACTGGTGCACGAGAATGCGCAGGGTGTCCGGAACGACCTGGAGCCATGCCGGAACAACGGCGTCCAGCAGGTTGTCCTGGGCCTCTTCGAACCAAAGCATCTTGCGGGACTTGTCACGAACATCGATGATGTCGTACTGCGTGACCTTGTAAGAAGGAACGTCGATACGCTTGCCGTTCACGGTGAAGTGACCGTGGGAAACAAGCTGACGTGCCTGGCGGCGCGTGCGCGCCAGACCTGCACGGTATACAACGTTGTCCAGACGGGACTCAAGCAGGATCAGCAGGTTGTCGCCGGTCTTACCTGGGAGGCGGTTGGCCTCCTCGTAGTAGCGACGGAACTGCTTCTCCATCACTCCGTAGGTGAAGCGAGCCTTCTGCTTCTCCTGGAGCTGGAGCAGGTACTCAGATTCCTTGATGCGAGCGCGGCCAGCCTGCCCCGGAGGGTACGGGCGACGCTCAAAGGACATGTCACCGCCGACGAGATCGACGCGGAGGCGACGGGACTTACGGGTAGCAGGGCCGGTATAACGAGCCATGATGTATTACCTCTTTTCCTTTCTGCCTTAAACGCGACGACGCTTCGCCGGACGGCAGCCGTTGAACGGCTGTGGGGTCACGTCAGAGATCGAGGACACCTCCAGGCCAGCAGCCTGGAGCGAACGGATTGCGGTCTCACGGCCGGAGCCTGGACCCTTGACGAAAACGTCAACCTTCTTCATACCGTGGTCCATCGCCTTGCGAGCAGCGTTCTCAGCTGCCATCTGAGCAGCGAACGGCGTGGACTTGCGGGATCCCTTGAAGCCAACGTGGCCGGAGGAAGCCCAGGAAATAACAGCACCGGTCTGATCGGTGATCGAGACGATGGTGTTGTTAAAGGTCGACTTGATGTATGCGTGGCCAGCAGCCACGTTCTTCTTTACGATGCGACGGCCACCACGGCGCGCACCGGAACGAGTCTTAGGAGGCATGGATTACTTCTTCTTTCCTGCGATGGTCTTCTTCGGGCCCTTACGAGTGCGAGCGTTCGTCTTGGTGCGCTGCCCGCGAACAGGCAGGCCACGACGGTGACGAAGGCCCTGGTAGGAGCCGATTTCAATCTTGCGGCGGATGTCTGCCTGCACCTCACGACGCAGGTCGCCCTCTACGGTGTAGGAGGACTCGATTGCGTCACGCAGTGCGGACAGCTGATCGTCGCTCAGGTTGTCCGTACGCAGGTCTGGAGAAATGCCCGTCTTCTCGAGCAGCTCCTTGGCGCGGGTTGCGCCGATGCCATAAATGTAAGTAAGTGCGATCTCCATGCGCTTATTGCGCGGAAGATCAACACCAGCTAGACGTGCCATGTGGAACGTACCTTTCGGGTTGTTACGGCGGTTTTCTCCCTATCCGCCCACGCCAACCGACTCTTTATCCGGACCGTACCGGAGGATGGGCCGTGATACACGTGGCTTTGGCCACCGTAGCCAAAGGTAAGCGACGCGCAGCAACGCCACGCGTCTGGGTAAGGAGGCTTCAAACGAAATTACTTGTAGCGGTACGTGATACGCCCACGGTCCAGGTCATATGGAGACAGCTCCACAATGACCCGGTCTTCAGGAAGGATGCGGATGTAGTGCTGGCGCATCTTGCCACTGATGTGAGCAAGGACCTCATGCCCGTTGTCGAGCTCGACACGGAACATAGCATTCTTCAAAGGTTCGACGATGCGACCCTCTACCTCAATGGCGCCTTCTTTTGCCATACACTCCACTTCCTATAGCTCACGGAACACAGCGATCCTCATTGATGCGCAATGTTTCCGCTGGTAGCTGACGTAAAACATACTTGTACTACGTGGTGCATAAACACCAGTGGTCAACTATATCCCTTCACCAGCGCAAACACAAGCCCACCTGGGAAGCTAAGTCCGCAGGTGGGCGTCGAAAAAATGGAGCAGCTAGAAGACGAAGACCTTGTCCCCGATAGCCAGATCCTGGAAGTAACGCTGGGCATCCGCGCGGTACATGCGAACGCAGCCGTGCGAGAGAATCGACGGATCCCCCTGGTGGAACGCGATACCGTTGTTGGTGAAGTACGTCGCGTACGGCATCGGCGCATTGCCGAACTCCCACGAGATCTCATCCTTCACCTTGCGGTTGACGTAGAACGTACCCTTCGGCGTATCAAGGCCAGGCCTGCCCGGACCGATCAGGTCAGCCGTGTAGTACATCTGGCCGTTATTCTGCAGCCAGGAACGGCGTCCGCCGGTGTCCACACACACCTTCGCATCCTTCGGACATGGGCCGTAATCGAACGCGGGTTGTGCAGGTGGCGCCGGGCGTGCAGCTGGTTTCGGCGCTGGCTTCGGAGTCTTCTCGGCGATCAGGCCTGGGTAGAAGCGTTCGACAGTAGCATCGATGCTTGCCTTCGCCTGGGCTGGCAGGTCCTTGTTGATTGCCGCCAATCCGTCGGCCTGCGCGCGCAGCGAGTTGCGGGTCTGCCATGCTCGCTCACGTGCGTCGGGCGTACTGGAGCCGATGCTGGAGAGCTGAGACTGCGTCTGCTCAAGCAGGGCACCCAGTCCACCATTCGAAGACATCGCTGGCATCTGCTGCGCCTCCGCCATCGCTGGCTGGGCAAGCATGGAGGCGGCGACGCCGATTCCAACACTCAAACCGGCAAGCTTGCGGCTCAGTTGGGATGGCTTCGCATGTCGAGGTTGATAACGCATGTGGGCAGTATAGCTTACTTCGCTTCGCGGACAGTGAGGATGCGCGGCCCGTCAGCCGTGGCGGCGACCGTGTGCTCCCAGTGCGATGCCGGGGCGCCGTCGATGGAAACGACCGTCCAGTCGTCACCGAGCACCTCCGTGTCGATCTCCCCGCCGAGGATCAGCATCGGCTCAATCGCCAACACCGACCCCTCCTGGATCACAGGGCCGCGCCCGGGTTTTCCCTCGTTGGCAAGGTATGGATCCTCGTGCATCGTGCGTCCGATCCCGTGGCCGCCGTACCCGTCCACAATGCCGAGCTCCACTCCGAACTTCTCCTCTGCTGCATACGTCGCGCGCTCGAGTGCATGCGACACGTCGGTCAACCGGTTGCCCGGCACCATCGCCTTCAGCCCCTCGTACAGCACCCATTCAGTTGCCCGGTTCAACTTTTCGACGTCCGCTTCGAGCTCACCCACACCGAACGTCCACGCAGAATCCCCTACCCAACCATGCAAGGTCGCGCCACAGTCGATAGAGACCAGGTCTCCCTCGCGGAGCACAGTCTCATTGTTCGGGATTCCGTGCACGACTACCTCGTTGACTGATGCACAGATCGAGCCCGGAAACCCCTGGTACCCCAAAAACGTGGGCGTGGCCCCGTGATCACGGATAACAGCCTCCGCGACCTTGTCTAAGTCAAGCGTCGACTTGCCGGGGGCGGCCGCCGCCCGCACCTCCTGCAGCGCCAAACCGACGATTCGGCCTGCCTTCTCCATCGCGTCGAGCTGCTCAGGTGTCTTTGCGACAATCTTGCGCTTCCGGAACCCCATCATTCGCTTCCTTCCTAGAGTTACTGCGTAAAAGGGCCGGTAGGCACTCGTCGAGTCCCTACCGGCCCTTGCGCCTATATAGACGCTGTATGTTACTTCTTCAGCTGCGCCATCGCGCGCTCGTTGATTTCATCAACGTCACCAACAGCGTCGATGGAGATGATCTCGTCGCCGTAGTGATCAATCAGCGGCGCGGTTTCTTCGCGGTAAACCTTGAGGCGGGTGCGGATCGTTTCCTCATTGTCGTCCGCGCGGCCACGGGCGAGCATGCGCTCGACCACCACGTCTTCGTCGACAACAAAGTTGAGCACGCCGTCCAGCTTCAGGCCCTGCTTACTCAGCAGCTCCTTCAGGATCTCTGCTTGCTCAACGGTGCGCGGGAAACCGTCGAGCAGGAAGCCGTTCGCAGCATCTTCCTGGCTGAGTCGGTCTTCCACCATGCGTGCGGTGACATCGGTCGGCACAAGCTTGCCAGCATCGATGTAGCTTTTCGCTTCGACACCAAGCGGGGTGCCCTGGCCGATGTTCGCACGGAACAGGTCACCGGTGGAGATGTGCGGAACGCCGAGCTTCTCGGAGAGAATGGCTGCCTGAGTGCCTTTGCCAGCGCCGGGAGGGCCAAGTAGTACAAGTCGCATTATCGCAACAGTCCTTCGTAGTTGGATTGGAGAAGTTGGGATTCAATTTGCTTGACCGTAGTCAATGCTACGGACACCATAATCAGGATAGCCGTACCGCCGAACGCACTCATGCCACCGCGGCCAGCGCCGCCAATGCCGGCGTCGAGCGCCAGGTTCGGCAGGATCGCGATGAGTGCAAGGTAGAGCGCGCCAACGAACAGGAGGCGGTTCATCACGAACGCGAGGTACTCGGCGGTTGGGCGACCCGGACGAATGCCTGGGATGAAGCCACCGTACTTCTTCATATTCTCTGCCTGGTCGACCGGGTCATACTGGATAGAGACGTAGAAGTAGGAGAAGAAGATGATCATGGCGAAGTACGCCAGGATGTACTGCCAGGAGCCTGGGTTCTGCAGCCACGCCATAACGTTGTTCATCCACCAGTTGTCCGGCGGAGTCGTGTTGTTCATGGTCACGATCTGCGTGATTAAGACAGGGACGTACATCAGTGAGGAGGCGAAAATCACAGGAATAACGCCAGCCTGGTTGACCTTGAGCGGCAGGTACGTAGAGGAACCGCCGTACTGACGGCGCCCAACCATGCGCTTCGCGTACTGCACCGGAATGCGGCGCTGGCCCTGCTCGATGAAGATGATGCCAACGACCAACGCAATGATCGCCGCAACGACCATGGCGAAGGTAACCGCGCCGGAGTTCTTCAGGATGTAGGCACCCTCGGACGGAAGCTTCGTCGCAATACCAGCGAAGATCAGCAGGGACATACCATTGCCGACGCCCTTTTCAGTGATGATCTCGCCGAGCCACATAATCAGGACTGCACCCGACGTCATGACGATGATCATCATGATGAGCGTCCAGATGTTGCGGTCCTCAATAAGCACCGGAATCCCCTGGCCGAGCAGCTGCTCACGGTCGGCCAGCGCCACAATACCTGCGGACTGCAGCAGCGCCAGCGCTACCGTGAGGTAACGCGTGTACTGCGTCATCTTGGTTTGGCCCGACTGCCCTTCCTTCTTCAGTTCTTCGAACTTCGGGATCACCACGGTCAGCAGCTGCACGATAATCGACGCCGTAATGTACGGCATGATGCCAATCGCGAAGATGGACAACTGCAGCAACGCACCACCAGAGAACAGCCCGATGATGGAGAACATCGTGGCGTTGTCACCCTGAGCGACTTCCTCCAGACGGGAGTTAATCAACGCGTAGTCGACACCAGGCGTCGGAATCTGGGCACCAATGCGGTACAGAATCATCAACGCAAGGGTAATCAGAATCTTCTTCCGAAGATCCGGGTCCTTGAACGCTTGCAATATAGCGGACACAAAGCCTCCTGGCTCCTGCAGCACTCACGCAGGAGATAGTGGACAGTACGGTTGCCAAAAGTGCACGTCACAACCACCGTAGCGGGCTGACGGGACACTCCAGACAGGATTGACCCCACTACTCTACCAGTTAGCAGGCCAAACCCCCGATTCGGCCAGCACCCCCGCGAGGGTTTCCAACTTTCGATTGAAAATCACTACACTCGAAAATAGGTAATTGGTATTACATTTATTCACGACTTTTCTGTAGAAAATCCTCGCATTCGAAGGGACAGCGATGAGCACAGCACCTACACCAACGCCGACTCCCGTGAGTCGGCGTAAATTTCTCCAATGGTCAGGCCTCGTAGGAGGCGCAGCCGTAGCGACGACGGCCGTCTCTGGCACGCTCCTGCGCGGCACCCCAGGTGTCGGCGCCGCAGAGGCCGCAGAAGGCACAAGCACCGACCCGAAGTTCGTCTGGTCCGCCTGCACCGTCAACTGCGGCTCCCGCTGCCCGCTGCGCCTCCAAGTTGAGGACGGGCGCGTCATCCGCGTCCTTCCCGACGATGGCGGCGACAACTCCATCGGCTCGCAGCAGATCCGCGCCTGCGTGCGCGGCCGCTCGATCCGCCACCGCATCTACAACCCGGACCGGCTAAAGACGCCGCTGAAGCGCAAGCCGGGCACGAAGCGCGGCGACGGCGAGTGGATCGAAATCTCCTGGGAGCAAGCGCTCGACGAAATCGCCGACCAGATGAAGGGCATCCTGGACAAATACGGCAACGAGTCCATCTACCTCGCGTACGGCACGGGCACCATCGGCGGCACCGTGGCACGCTCCTGGCCACCCGCTGAAACCCCCTTCGCACGCTTTATGAACCTCATTGGCGGTTACCTGAACCACTACGCCGACTACTCCACCGCGCAGATCACGGCAGCCTACCCGTACCACTACGGTTCCTGGGTCACGTCGAACTCCTTCGACGACGTGAAGAACTCCAAGCTGCAGGTCATGTTCGGCAACAACCCGCTTGAGACCCGCATGTCCGGTGGTGGCGAGACGTTCGTCACCCAGCAGACGAAACGCAAGTACGGCGTGAAGACCATCGTGATCGACCCGCGCTACTCCGAGACCGCAGTCGGCCTTGGCGACGAATGGGTTCCGATCCGCCCGGGCACCGACGCAGCGCTCGTTGCAGGTATCGCGCACGTACTGCTCTCCGAGAACCTGCACGACCAAGCGTTCCTGGACAAGTATTGTGTCGGCTTTGACGAGGACCACATGCCGAAGGGCGCGCCGAAGAACGGCTCGTACCGCTCCTACATTGAGGGCAAGGGGCCGGATGGCGTCGAAAAGACTCCTGAGTGGGCCGCTCGCATCTGTGGGGTGCCTGCGCAGAAGATCCGCCAGCTTGCCCGAGAGATGGGCACGGCAAAGCCAACCGCAATTACCCAGGGCTGGGGTCCGCAGCGCCACGCGAACGGCGAGAACCAGTCGCGCGCGGTGTTTACGCTGGCAGCGCTGCTCGGGCAGATCGGTATCCCTGGTGGAGGCACCGGCGCTCGCGAAGGCTCGGCAAGCTTGCCGATGACGTACCCGTTCAACACGCAGTACGAGAACCCGGTGGAGACGTCGATCTCGGTTGCAATGTGGCCACAGGCCGTCGACCACGGCCCAGAGATGACCAAGACGAAGGACGGCGTACGCGGCAAGGACAAACTCGACGTCCCGATCAAGATGATCTGGCAATACGCCGGCAACACCAACACGAACCAGCACGGCGACCTCAATCGCACGGTCGAGCTGCTTCGCGACGACTCCAAGGCCGAACTCATCGTCGTCAGCGACATCCAGATGACGGTGTCCGCGCGCTACGCGGACTACGTTCTGCCGGACTGCTCCACCGCTGAGCAAACCGACATCATCCAGCAGGGCTCGGCGGGCAACCTGGAGTACACCATCCTGGCCTCCAACGCCATCAAACCGCTGTACGACTGTCGGCCGATTTACGACGTCATCGCCGACCTCGCTGAACGCTTCGGTGTGCGCGACAAATTCACCGAAGGCCGCACCCAGGAAGAGTGGCTGCGCTACACCCTCGACGAATCCCGCAAGGAGATCCCGGAGCTGCCGTCCTTTGAGGAGCTCAAGAAGATGGGTGTGTGGCGTCGAGAAGGCGAAACCACGGTCGCACTGAAAGACTTCCGTGAGGACCCAGTGGCCAACCCCCTGGAGACCCCGAGCGGCAAGATCGAGATCTTCTCCTCCGAGCTCTACGAAATGTCGAAGGAGTGGGAGTTTGACCCGAACATCGCAGGCGACAAGCTGACACCGCTGCCGGAGCAGGTCGCAACTTGGGAAGGCGCCGAGGAAGCCGCAGAGAACAAGGAGTACCCGCTGCAGGTCATCGGCCACCACACCAAGGGCCGCACCCACTCCTCCTACGGCAACGTCGATTGGCTGCGTGACGACGCCCACCCGCAGGTCCTCTGGATCAACCCCATCGACGCCAAGGAACGCGGCATCAAGAACGACGACCCCGTCTACGCCTACAACAAGCGTGGCCGGATCCGCTCCATCGCCCGCGTCACCCCGCGAATCGCACCGGGTGTCATCTCGGTGCCGCAGGGTTCCTGGTTCAACCCGAAGGACGGCGGCGTGGACGTAGGGGCATCCGTCAATACGCTGACCAGCTGGCATCCCTCCCCTCTTGCCAAGGGCAACGCGCAGCACACGGCGCTGTGCCAGGTTGAAAAAGCGAAATAACAACACCAAGGAGTGAAACAACAACATGGCTAACAACAACGACAAGCCGAGCAAGCGCCTTGGTTTCTTCTTCGACCAGACCTTGTGCAACGGCTGCAAAGCCTGCCAGATCGCCTGCAAGGACAAGCACAACACACCGATCGGCGTGAACTGGCGCCGCGTGGTCGAGTACTCGGGCGGCGACTGGAACCGCAACGCCGACGGCGAGCTGACCACCAATACGTTCACCTACTACACATCGGTGTCCTGCAACCACTGCGACAACCCGATCTGCACCAAGGTCTGCCCGACCACCGCGATGCACATCGGCGAGGACGGCGTCGTCTCCGTCGACCCGCACAAGTGCGTGGGCTGCCGCTACTGCGAGTGGGCGTGCCCCTACTCCGCGCCACAGTTCAACCCTGAAAAGGGCGTCATGACGAAGTGCGACCTGTGCGCCGACTACCGCGCAGAGGGCAAGGACCCGGCGTGCGTGGCCGCGTGCCCGTCGCGCGCGCTCGACTGGGGCCCTATCGACGAGCTGCGCAAGGAACACGGCGACGTCGCCGGCATCGCGCCGCTGCCGGACCCAACGTTTACCGAACCACGCCTGACCATCAAGCCGCACAAGGACGCAAAGCGCTGGGACGCGTTGGATGCTGGCGAGATCATGAACCCGGAAGAGGTCTAACTCATGAATATGCACGAATGGCCCCTCACGTTTTTCACTACGTTCGGGCAGATGGCAGTCGGCGCGTTCTTCGTCCTCGGCGTCATCACAATGGTGGGACGCACCCGCTACTCCGCGAACGCGATTAACCGCATTTGTGTGCCGGCGCTCTACGCAATCGGCCCAATCATGATCGCAGGCTTCTGCCTCGCGTTCTTCCACCTCGGCAACCCGATCAACGCGCTGAACGTGATGCGCCACATCAGTTCCTCCGGACTCACCCAGGAGCTCGTGGGCGGCTGCATCTTCGCGGCGCTCGGCTTCCTGTTCGCTGCCTGCCAGTTCTTTGACTGGGGCTCCGTGGGCACCCGCACAACCATCGCGGTCATCACCGCAATTGCCGGCATCGGGTTCATCGCCACCATGGCGCGCCTCTACATGCTGCCCACGATCCCATCGTGGAACCACTGGACCACCCCAGCAGCGTTCTACCTCTCCGCCGCGGTCACAGGTCTGCTCGCGATTGCGGTCGCGCTCACGGCGTACAACTGGCTCGAGGACTCAGAGCTCATCAAAAAGCTCATTCCGTCCGCGCGCAACGAAGACCAGACAGACGCCCAGAAGGAAGAGGTCTGGGACCTGATCCACGCGTCCCTGCGCTGGATCGGCATCGCGCTGACCGTCGTCGTGCCGCTCATTTTCATCGTGATGGTGTTCAACTACGGCCGCCCCGCGGGCCCGAACCCGGCGCAGTTTGAATTCAACATGACCGCGTTCGTCATCCGCATTGGTCTGCTGCTGGTCGGCGCGTTCATCGTGGGCCTCATCCTGGCGTTTGGCGGCCGCACCCGCCGCCCCACCTCGAGCGCAATGCTATGGATCACCGTCGCGTACATCCTGGTGGTCATCGCGGAGCTGCTCGGCCGCTTCATGTTCTACGGCGCAGTCGACCGGATCGGAATCTGATGCACACAGAGTTAGTTGAACGCTGCCACATCGCAGCAGACATCGTGGGGCAGCTCTTCCTCGACGAGCCGCAAGGCCCGCTTCTCGACGCCCTCTCCGACCCTTCCTTCCTGCAATCATGGCCGCTCGAGGACGACGCCTCGCAGCACGCCATCAACGCCCTGCTGGAAACGGAGCGCGACACCGCCGAAGCGTTGCAGCGCGACCACCTCTACCTGTTCATCGGCGTAAGCTCCCCGCTCGCCCAGCCGTACGAGTCCCCGTACTTTTCCAAGGACGGACTCGTCATGGATGAGGACGCCGCGGCCGTCGCCGCCGTTTACCACCAGGTTGGCTTTGACCCCGGCGCCGATAACCTCCCGCCGGACCACATCGGGCTGGAGTTCCGCTGTATCAGCCACCTGTGCGCCCTGGCGCTCAACGCGTCCTCCGAGGCCGATAAAGCCGCAGCGCTGGCGGTTCTTCGCTCCTTCACCGCCGAGCACCCCGCCCGCTTCGCTGAGCAGGTGCTTGGGGGCGTCGAAAGGCATGCGAACACCGCGATCTACCGGGCGCTGCCTGGGCTTACGCGGGGCGTGCTGGCCGCCGTCGAAACTCTCTAATACGAAAGCTCCCCACCTCGTCGCTGACGAGTGGGGAGCTTTTCTCTGCGCTGTGGCGCGAAGATGAAGGCTTATGCCTGGGTGGTGGACCCGCCGGCTGCCTCGATCTTCTCAACCGCAGACTTGGAGAACTTGGTAGCGGTGACTTCCAACTTGACGTTGATGTCGCCGTTGCCTAGCACCTTGACTGGGTGGTTCTTGCGAACCAGGCCAGCTGCGACGATGTCGTCGATGGTGATGGTGCCGCCGTTCGGGAACGCTTCTGCGAGCGCCTGAACGTTGACTACCTGGTACTCCACGCGGTTCGGGTTCTTGAAGCCCTTGAGCTTCGGCAGGCGCATGTGAAGTGGCATCTGGCCACCCTCGAATGCTGCGGAGACCTGCTTGCGAGCCTTGGTGCCCTTGGTACCACGGCCAGCGGTCTTGCCGCCCTTGCCTGCTTCACCGCGACCTACGCGGAACTTTGGTTTGTTAGCGCCCTTTGCTGGGCGCAGATCATGGAGCTTGATAATTTCAGCCATGTTGTTCTACTCCCCTGCAACTTCTTCGACGGTAACGAGGTGGCGAACCTTCAGGATCTGTCCACGGGTTGCGGCGTTGTCCTTCTTAATGACGGACTGGCCGATCTTGCGCAGACCGAGCGCCTCGAGGTTCTTACGGGTCAGTGGCTTCTCGCCAACCTTGCCGTGGTGCAATGTGATCTTCAAAGCCATTGTTCTTACGCCTCCTGTCCTGCGCGTGCGCGCAGCATGCGAGCAGGTGCGACGTCCTCGAGGTCCTTGCCACGCTTCGCAGCAACTTCCTCAGGGCGTACGAGCTGCTTGAGACCTGCAACCGTTGCCTGAACAACGTTCAGAGCGTTGTCAGAACCGATCGACTTAGCAAGGATGTCCTGGACGCCAGCGCACTCGAGCACTGGGCGAACTGCGCCACCGGCGATAACACCGGTACCTGGTGCAGCCGGGCGCAGCATAACGATGCCTGCTGCCTCTTCTGCCTGGACTGGGTGAGGAATGGTGCCACCGATCATCGGGACGCGGAAGAAGTTCTTACGTGCTTCTTCTGCACCCTTCTGGATAGCGGCAGGAACTTCCTTTGCCTTGCCGTAGCCAACGCCGACCATGCCCTTGCCGTCGCCAACGACGACGAGAGCGGTGAAGGACATGTTGCGTCCGCCCTTCACGGTCTTTGCGACACGGTTGATGGTGATGACGCGCTCGATGTACTTGTCGCGGTCATCATTCTGGTTGCGACGATCATCGCGACGGCCACGGCCACCGCGGTTGTTGCGCTCATTCTTCTTGTTCTGGTTGTCGGCGGAGCGTCCGCCGTCACGCCGTTCACGTTCGGCCATTACGCGATCCTTCCGTTGATGGTGATGATTGCGGTGGTCATTAGAACTTCAGACCACCTTCACGAGCGGCGTCGGCAAGAGCTGCGACGCGACCGTGGTACTTGTAACCTGCGCGGTCGAAGACGATAGCTTCGATGCCTGCAGCCTTGGCGCGCTCAGCGATCAGCTGACCAACCTTGGCTGCCTTTGCCTTCTTGTCACCTTCCATTGCGCGCACGTCAGCCTCGATGGAGGATGCCGCTGCGAGCGTGTGGCCAGCGAGATCGTCGATCAGCTGGACGTGGATGTGACGCGAAGAGCGGTGCACAACGAGACGTGGGGTCTCCGGGGTGCCGCGCAGCGTCTTGCGGATACGGAAGTGGCGACGTGCACGAGCCTCGCGGCGGCGGGAGGAAATATCCTTGCCGACCGGGGTGCGCTTGGTGTTCTCTGCAGAATTGCTCATGATTACTTACCCGTCTTTCCGACCTTGCGGCGAATCTGCTCACCTTCGTAGCGGATGCCCTTACCCTTGTATGGGTCATCCTTACGGAGGCGGCGGATGTTAGCCGCGATCTGGCCAACCTGCTGCTTGTCAATGCCCTCGATGGAGAACTTGGTGTTGCCATCGACTGCGAAGCTGATCCCTTCCGGAGCCTCAATGAGGATCGGGTGGGAGTAGCCGAGCGAGAACTCGAGGTTCTTGCCCTTGGCCTGGACACGGTAGCCGACACCGAAGATCTCCATGTTGATCTTGTAGCCCTCAGTCACGCCAACAACGAGGTTGTTGACCATGGAACGGGACAGGCCGTGCAGCGCACGGTGCTTACGGTGATCGTCCGGACGGGAGACGACAATCTCGTTGTCCTCAACCGCAGCGGTGATTGGCTCAGGCAGCTCGAAGTTGAGGGAACCCTTAGGGCCCTTGACCTCTACGACCTGACCGTTAATTTTAACTTCGACACCATTCGGGATGGCGATGGGTGCATTACCTACACGCGACATAGTCTTTTCAACCTCCCTTTACCAGACGTAGGCGAGAACTTCTCCGCCTACACCCTTCTCCTGGGCCTGACGGTCAGTGAGGAGACCCTGGGACGTGGAGATGATCGCCACACCCAGACCACCCAGCACCTGCGGCAGGTCGTTGGACTTTGCGTACACGCGCAGACCAGGCTTGGACACGCGACGCAGGCCAGCGATGGCAGCCTCACGGGTCGGGCCGTACTTGAGGTCCAGGGTCAGCTGCTTGCCAACCTTGGCGTCCTCAACCTTGTAATCAGCAATGTAGCCTTCCTGCTTCAGGATCTCGGCGATGTTTGCCTTGATCTTGGAGGAAGGCATTGTCACGCTCTCGTGCTGTGCGTGCGACGCGTTGCGCACGCGAGACAGCATGTCTGCGATTGGATCAGTCATCGTCATAAGATGTGACCGTTTACCTTTCTCGTTGCGGTTCCCTACCCACCTGACCAGCAAGACTATGTCGTGCCAGGTCGCGTTTTCCGCATGATCTGTCGGGGGCTACTTCACGCTCCCCACGCTCAATAACGCGGGGCGCTCGCCGCCTCCCTTGCACGCGGTCCGCTTCTCGGCGGGGGGCCTGCAACAAAGTTGGATGTACAATGTTCTCTCGGATTTTGCGCGCAGACAACCATCTGTGCACAAGTCCGTTTGGCCACATTACACTCCTTCTATACAAGAAACAAGTCACGTTGGCCCGATCGCTGCGTCGTATAGTCGGTGCTATGAAGCACCTCGACGAACTTTTCGACGCCCTCTCCGCCACCCGCACGCACCGCGAGGAGCTCTACCGCTGGTTCCACCTACACGCTGAGCTCTCGATGCAGGAAACCCAGACCTCACAGCGCATCGTTCAGGAACTTGAGGCAGCCGGGATCCCATACTCGGTATTGGGCGAAACGGGCGTCGTCGCCACCATCGAAAACGGGCCTGGTCCCGTCGTCGCCCTGCGCGGCGATACTGACGGCCTCCCAGTCAAGGAGGATTGCGGCAAGGGCTACGCCTGCACGCAGACCCAAGTCGATGCTGCGACGGGGCAAGAAGTGCCGGTGTCCCACGCGTGTGGGCACGACTTCCACATTTGCTCGGTGCTCGCGGCCCTCGTCGCGTTCAACACTTGCCGCGACGCCTGGTCCGGCACGCTGGTAGGCGTATTTCAGCCCGGCGAGGAAACTGCCTCCGGTGCACGTTCCATGGTTGAGCACGGTATCGCCGACGCGATCCCCCACCCCGACGTGTACTTGGGCCAACACGTGCTCAGCACGCTGCCATTGGGCCATGTGGGGACCCGGCCGGGCCCGGTGCTCTCCCAGGCGTTCTCGGTGAAGGTCACAGTACACGGAGTGGGTTCGCACGGATCCATGCCTGAGATGGGCGTCGATGCGGTCTTGTTGGCGTCGACAATTGTGACGAGGCTGCACACCGTAGTCTCCCGAGAGATTGCTGCTTCCGAAACCGCGGTGCTGACGGTCGGCGCGATCCATTCGGGAGCGAAATCCAACGTCATCCCGGATAGCGCGGAGCTGCTGATCAATACCCGCGCCTATTCGGAGGCGACGAGCGCGCACCTCAAGGAGGCCATCGAACGCATCGTGCGCGCTGAGTGCGAGGCAGCGCGTAGCCCGCAGCTGCCCGAGTTCGAGTACTACGACGCCTACCCGCTCACCAGCAACGATGCCGCAGTAACGCAGCGGGTACGCAACGCCTTCGAGGCGCGATTCGATGATGAAGCGCAGACGTTGGCGCAGGTCCCTGCCAGCGAGGACTTCTCGATCATCCCGGACGCGCTCGGCGTGCCGTACACGTTCTGGGGCCTCGGCGGCTTCGCCAGCTACCCGCATGCGCCGGGCAATCACAGCGCAGCGTTCGCGCCCGACCTCCAGCCGACGCTCGACCGCGGCGCCGAAGCGATGGTCACGGCTGCGAGCGCGTGGCTCATCAACAAGAACGACGACTAAGGTGGCACACATGGCTAACAACGAAGGTTTGCAATCAACACACGAGTGGCTCGAAGAGGTCTCCCGAACGCTCGGCGTTTCCCCGGATCTCACGCGCTCGCTGGTCGGCGACATTCTGAAGATGACAGCGGACGTCGCGCACAACGGCCCGTCGCGCCCGGCGGCTCCAACGACGGCGTTCGTCGTAGGCGTCGCAACCGGTGCGGCGCTCCAGGGCGATACTGATGCAGACGCAGCAACGACGCGCGCGGCGCTTGCCAAGGTAGCGAAGCTCCTGGAAACGTATGAGCAGGATTAATCGACGCTTCGCCGTCACGAAAGTCACCCGCACCGACAGCGGCTTCGCGCGCGATACCCGCGCCGATACCGTCACCGTGGAAGAGCCGCTGGCGATCCGCGCCACCGGCGACACGCTAACCACCACGATGCGGACCCCCGGCCACGACGTCGAGCTGGCACACGGCTGGATGTTCGCGGAGGGACTGATCAGCAGCGCAGAGGACGTTCGTTCCGCGCGCTACTGCGCGGGTGCGGTCGGGCCGAACGGCGAAAACACGTACAACACGCTCGACATCGACCTCGGGCCCGCGGCCTCCCCCGCTGCACCGCAGTTCATTCGCCTGACCACTACCACGAGCGCATGCGGCGTGTGCGGCACGCAGTCGATCGACGACATCATGGGCAAGGTGCCCGCGCCAATCACTCCCGTCCGCTTGGACCCGGACCTGGTGATGCGATTACCCGGCGCCCTTGCAACCGGCCAAAAGCAGTTCCGTAAGACAGGCGGCATCCACGCGGCCGGTGCGTTTACCTTTGACGGCGAACCTGTAGTAATCCGCGAGGACATCGGTCGACACAACGCGACCGACAAAGTCATTGGCCACCTACTACTCGAAGGGCTCCTGCCAGCCAGCGACCTGATCCTAGTTGTCAGCTCACGTGCGTCATTCGAGCTTGTGCAAAAGGCCGCGATGGCGGGCTTCCCGGCAATGGTTGCGGTCTCTGCGGCATCCTCCCTTGCCGTCGAACTGGCCCGCGAAACAAAAATGGCGCTCGCCGGCTTTGTGCGCGGCGAGCGCTTCAATCTGTACTCCGGGGAGCTTGCAGACTAGTCCTTGTACACCGTCTTCGTCTTGTTCAACCAAGCGTAGACACCGCCGATGCACAGGCCACCGCCGATGAAGTTGCCGATCCACACAGCAACCCAGTTGCTCAGGATTGCAGCGGCGGTGAATCCCTCAGGTGGCGTGCTGGACAGGAACGCCAGGGAGAACAGCGAGAAGTTCGCAATAACGTGCTCGAGGCCCAGGCCAACGAAGATAGCGATCAGTGGCAGGATCACGACGAACTTGGAGATGAACTCCTTCGCCAGCAGCGCACCAACAATCGCCATGTTGACAATGAAGTTCGCGAAGATCGCCTCAAGCAGTGCGCCGAAGAACGGCTTCGCCAACTTGCCCTCAACCAGAGTGACAATCAGGTGGCTGTTATCCATCGAGCCGAACTTGGCCGACTGGCTCATCACAGCCGCGAAAATGATCGCACCGATCAGGTTCGCCACCGTCACCACAACGACGAGCCAAATACCCTTGCCCCAGCTGAACACCTTGTCTGTCGCCGCCCAGGACGCAAACATCATGTCGCCCGTTGCAAGCTCCGCGTTCAGGATGACGATCGCGAACAGGCCAAGCCCGAACAGCAAGGCGAACACAACCGAGCCGAGCCCCGGCGCATATTCATTGACCGCATTTCCCGCCACCGCGGCGAACGCCGTACCGGCGGTCAGGTAAATGCCGGCGAGAATCGCGCGGACGAAAAACCGTGGCATCTCATTATCGAGAAGCTGCTCTTTCTTTTTGGCCCCAGCGTGGACCATTTCTTGCAAAGCCATTGTGGCCTCCTCAAATTCACCTGAGAGATTGTTGCAGAATGTCAGTCTATCCGACGTTTCCCAAAAGCAGTACATGCGTACTTTTCGGGTGTGCTCTGCAGGTTCCCCCAAAAGACGTACACCCCCGCAACCCGGTTGGGTCGCAGGGGTGTTCGTCGAAAAGCAGTGACGCGTTATGCGCGCTGCATCTTGCCATCCTTGTCAGCGAACGGGAAGCCGAGGTGGCGCAGGAGTGCGCGGCCCTCGTCGTCGTTCGTTGCGGTGGTGACGACAGTGATGTCCATACCGCGGACGCGATCGATCTTGTCGATGTCGATTTCGTAGAACATCGTCTGTTCGGTCAGGCCGAAGGTGTAGTTGCCTGCACCGTCGAACTGCTTGTCGCTGAGGCCACGGAAGTCACGAATACGTGGCAGAGCAACCGTCAGCAGGCGGTCCAGGAACTCCCACATGCGGTCGCCGCGGAGGGTGACCTTCGCGCCGATCGGCATGCCTTCACGGAGCTTGAAGTTAGCGATGGACTTCTTCGCGCGGCGAAGCTGTGGCTTCTGGCCGGTGATCGCGGCGAGGTCCTCGAGTGCGCCGTTGATGACCTTGGAGTCACGTGCAGCGTCGCCGACACCCATGTTGACAACAATCTTGGTCAGACCTGGGATCTGCATGACGTTGTCGTACTTGAACTCATCGTTGAGCTTGGTACGGATGTCCTCTTTGTACTGGGTCTTCAGACGAGGGGTGTAGTTCTCAGCCATGCTTAGATGTCCTTCCCGTTCGACTTTGCAACGCGGACCTTCTTGCCGTTTTCGTCGAAACGGTAGCCCACGCGCGTCGGCTTGCCGTCGGAATCCAGGACCATCACGTTGGAGACGTGGATCGGAGCTTCCTGGGTGACAATGCCGCCGGACTCTGCGCCGCGCTCGTTGTAGGAGTTCGCGACGTGCTTCTTCATGCGGTTCACGCCTTCAACGAGAACGCGCTGACGCTTCGGGTATGCCTCAATAACCTTGCCCTGCGCGCCCTTATCCTTGCCAGAGATGACCTGGACCATATCGCCCTTTTTGATTTTCATCCCTAGATCACCTCCGGTGCGAGAGAAACGATCTTCATGAACTTCTTGTCGCGCAGCTCGCGAGCAACTGGGCCGAAGATACGGGTGCCGCGTGGCTCGGTGTCGTTCTTGATCAGCACTGCAGCGTTCTCGTCGAACGCGATGTAGGAACCGTCCGGACGACGGGTCTCCTTCTTCGCGCGAACGATGACAGCCTTAACGACTTCGCCTTCCTTAACGTTGCCGCCTGGGGCAGCTTCCTTCACAGTGGCGACGATCGTATCGCCGATGCCGGCGAAGCGCCGAACGGATCCGCCGAGGACACGGATGCACAGAATTTCACGTGCACCGGTGTTGTCGGCGACCTTCAGGCGCGATTCCTTCTGAATCACTATTGGTCTCCTGACCTGGGTCGATGTGCGTTAGATTTCCGTCCTATACGCACGTGGTCAATGTCTTCGATGTCTTTTCGCTTGTCGACGGCGCCTTCGGCACCGCAGGCGTACATGCTCAGCTCGGAAACGCGCAGAACAAACACGCAGCAACGGACAACTGGAATATTAAAGCACGGAACATGCGCGCCTGCAAACCGCGACTTTTGGTTGTGTGGATTCGTGCCCGGTTCTGACCTTTGGTATGGTCATACCTATGAACTTCGATGGCACACTTGCGGATTCAATCGGCTTCAAGTCGTACCTCTACACCTACGAACTCCCCAAGTTCGCGGTACGCTCCATGCTCGCCGGCATGTTTTTGACGATCATGACGGCCTTCGCCACCGTCGCCTCCACCCAAGTAGAAAGCAGCGCCCCCGGCTACGGCCGCTTCGTGTTCGCAGCTATCTTCTGCCTCTCGCTGTACGTCATCGTTGTCCTGGGTGCGGAGCTCGCCACCGGCAACATGATGTTCATGACCTACGGCAGCGCCTCGGGACGCCTCCCCTGGCTCAAGGGCTTCCTGATGGTCTCCACCTGCACCATCTTCAACCTGCTCGGCGTCCTCATCACCGCGGTATTCCTGGTGCACGCCACGGCGTTCCAGCCGATCGGGATGGACAGCTTCCTCGCCGCGACCGTTGAGACCAAGCTCGCGAAGCCGGACAGCTTGCTGTTCATGGAAGGCATTTTCGCCAACATCGTGGTCAACATCGGCGTGCTGCTCGCCATCCAGGCTGGCAAGGACTTCACCGCGAAGTTCCTCGCCATCATGCTGATCGTTCCCGCATTCGCCGCAATGGGGTACGAGCACTCCATCGCCAGCTTCGTCGTCTTCTCCCTGGCGGGCTACGGCATCGGCGCCGAGCACTTCGCCGGGTTCACACTGACGAATGGCCTGATGAACTGGCTCATCGTGTGGGTCGGCAACTACATCGGTGGTGGCCTCATCATGGGCGGCGTCTATGCTTGGCTAAACAAGGGCGGCACCCCGGCAACCCCGCTGGCGACACGCCGCTAACCCCCAAGCAGAAAGAAAACGCCCCGTTCCCGCGAAGGGAAGGGGGCGTTCGTTATTGCTCGGTGAGCACTTAGCTCGAAGCAGCGATGCCCACGCCGGTTGCCGCAGCAACGATCGACAGGATGACCACAACGGCCATGTTGACGACACCGATGGACGAAAGCACAGCCGGAACCAGCAGCAGGTTCGGACCCTGCGGGCCAGCGAAGTTGCGCAGCTCGTTCATGACGTTGTTCAGCGGCTCTGGGTACTGTGCAGCACTTGCATCGGTAGCAACAACGCCAGACAGGACAACAACAGAAGCGGCAACTGCAATTGCGTTACGAAGTTTCATTCTTACGTTCTCTCTCTATGGTCTCGGGTGAATGGGTGGGATTTAGACGCGCTGCGAAGACGTCGCGATGTTCGTCAGGAAGCCCAAAGAGGACAGCAGTGCAGGCACGAGGATCAGGTTCTGTGCCTGGTAGCCACCGAGGCGCTTCAGCTCGTGCAGGACACCTGCCAGCGGTTCTGGCGCTGGCTGTGCTGCCTGTGCGACCGGTGCGCCCACTGCAAGAGCGGAAGCCACGAGGCCTGCGGCGAGAATGCGACGAAGTTTCATAGTTTTCCTCCTGTGATGTCCGCTAGACCCTTGTGAGCTAGCGCGCTGAACAAGACACCAACAGATTAACAGACCAATTTAAGGTTGTTGCCAGTTTTCTAAAAAACTTTTATTTTGCTTCTTCAGCTATCTTTTTCGGCTCGACGAAGAAGAGGGCATCGCCAAACTTCGTGTCTGCAGGAAGGCTTCTCGACGCCCCAATCTCCCCTACCCGCTTCGTATTCGAGACAACGACCGGAGTCGTCACTTCGTATCCTGCGTCGCGGATGGCATCGATATCGAACGTCGCGAGGAGCTGGCCTGCTTCCACGACGTCACCTTTCTCCACGTGTGCGGTGAAGTGCTCGCCCTTGAGGTTCACCGTGTCGAAGCCGATGTGCATAAGGATGTCCACGTTCTTGCCATCGGTCCCCTTGGCGCGGATTGCGTAGGCGTGGCCGGACGGGAACGTGACCGCAACCGTACCGGCGACGGGTGCGCGCAGCTCTCCAACCGTCGGCACGATTGCCACGCCGTTCCCCAGCTTGCCCTGGGCAAACATCGGGTCACTGACCGTCGCAAGCGGCACGGCGTTGCCCTCGAGTGGCGCCACGACGTGGAGCGCCTCGTCGGACGCCTCGAGCAGCGCTTGCTCGGCAGCGGCATCGGCGGCTGGATCCTCGGTTGCGTCCGGATCGATGCTGCCATGCTTGCCCACCAGGTAGCGCCCGTACCCGTAGGCCGCCACGAAGGCGATCACGAACGTAATGACACCGAGGATCAGGAAGGTCACCATGTCATTCGCGCGGATGGAGACCACGCCGATAAAGCCCGCCGCACCAAGCGCAACTGCCTTGACATCAAAGATCGCAATCAGCATTGCACCAATACCGGCCGCGCCGAGGCCGATAAAGAAGGGCCAGCGGAGGCGCAGGTTGACGCCGAAGATGGCGGGTTCCGTGATACCAAATACGGCCGAGATGCCCGAGGAACCAGCTAGACCTTTGAGCTTTGCGTTGCGCGCCAGGAAGTACACGGCAAGGGCCACTGCGCCTTGCGCGATGTTCGCCATGGAGGCCGTCGGGAAGATGAAGGAGCCGCCCTGATTAAACAGCTCGAGCTCGATTGGCGGGAAGGACTGGTGCAGGCCAGTGATCACGATCGGCGAGTACACCAGACCGAAGAGCAGGCCACCGATTGGGCCACCGAAGTCGTACAGGCTGGAGAGGCCGACAATCAGCAGGTCACCGAGCCAGCGGACAAACGGGCCGACGGCGATGAAGGTAATGAAGCCCGTAATCAGCAGGGTTGCCAGCGGAGTAATCAGGAAGTCCGCCGTACCCTTCAGACGCTTGTGGAACCACTTCTCGATCGTTGCCAAGATCCACGCGACCGCCAGCACCGGCAGCACCGCACCCTGGTAACCCGCCTGCGCGACAGGCAGGCCGAACAGGTCCCAGAACGGCATCGTGCCGTCGGCTACGGAGTTCGCCACGTCGTAGCCGTTGACCAACGCCGGGTGCACCATCGCCATGCCCATGCCGGCGCCGAGGTATTCGTTGCCACCGAAGCGCTTCGTCGCGGAGTACCCCACCAGCACTGGCAGGAACGCGAACGGTGCGGAGGCCAGCACGTTGATGATCTCCGTCAGGCCCTGGATCTGCGGGAACATCCCCACCAGGGAGTTCTCCCCGAACAACCCCTCGGCGGTCAGGACGTTGTTGAGCGCCATGAGCAGACCGCCGCCAACCAGGATTGGGATCAGCGGCACGAAGATGTCAGAAAAGACCTTAATGAAGCGCGTAAACCAGTTGCCCTGGTTCGCCGCTACTTCCTTCAGGTCTTCCGTGGAGACAGCAATGCTCTTGCTGGTCATGCTGTTGAGCTGATCAAAGACAATATCTACGTCGCCGGGGCCGACGATGATCTGGAACATGCCGCCGGTTGCGAACGTGCCCTTCAAATCAGGGTCGTTCTCCAGCGTATCCTGCGCAACCTTGTCGACGTCCTTAAGCACGAAACGCAGTCGCGTCGCGCAGTGGGCGACGCCAACGATGTTTTCCTCGCCCCCTACCCCGGCGAGGACCCGCCGGGCTACTTCTTTGTGGTCCATGTGGGAATCCTTTCTCTTCCCACACAGTCAAACATCTATACGGGCATAAATCAGCTTACTTGCGTCCGATTACCCCCGGTTGTGGCCGATTTCACGTACTTCCACAGCGACCCATGGGGCTCCCTCAGTACCGAAGACCGCCGAGGAGAACGCCACTTCCCCGTCTCCGGCAACAACTTCGAGCGCCGCCCCGTCAGCGCACACCACGAGTTCGCCCTGCGCGCATTGGGCGCGGCGCTCGTCACCGCCGACCGTCACGCTCACTGTTCCACGCCCGGCTTCGCCAGGCCGCCACGCCACGTGAGCACCAACGCCACCGGCATCGTCGACCAGGTCGGCCTCCCACGGCTGTCCCCTGAGAACTTCGCGGTGCACGACCATCCCCGCGGGATCGGTTGGGAGAAGGAGTTCGGTGCGAAGCTGGCCGTCGACAAGTTGGAGCCTGCGAGGCAACGTCAGCTGGTGCACCCAGCCCTCCGCTTCGAGCGTGGGCGTGTCGTCGCGGGCGGGCAGGCCCATCCAGCCGAGCAACAGCGCATCGCCATCGCCCTCGGCGACCATCTGCGGCGCGTAAAACTGATGCCCAAAGTCCAACGGGCGGAACTGCGACTCCACGCGGAACCACAGCCCATCCAGCGTGCCCACGACGTAGCCGCACTCGTCCGAGCCCGGGTACTGCGGGCACAGCACCAGCACCTCGCGCCACTGCCCCGTCGCGTGGTCACGCATCCGCAGCAGGTTCGGGCACTCCCACATGTAGGCGGCCTCAACGCGCGGGTCCAGCCCCTCGAACTGCAGCGCGCCAGCAAACGACCAGTTCACCAGGTCCGGTGACTCGTAGAGCACCACCGCGCCGCGCTCCTCCTCACGCTGCGCACCGAGCACCATGCGCCAGGAGCCGTCCTCATTCTGAGTGACGTGCGGGTCCCGGTAGTGGGCGGTAAAGCCGAGGGCTGGGCCGTCAATGAGCGGATTCTCCGGCGCACGGTGGTACACACCGCCCATCGGGCCCTCCAAGTCCTCAACGCGGACCAGGTTCTGCGTGGTCAGGCGGCGCCCATCCTCCTTCACGTTGCCGGTGTAAAACAGCATGACCTCACCGTCGTGGACCACGGAGGACCCGGAGTAGCACCCGTGCGTGTCGTACGGGAAGTCCGGATACAGCGCGTCCGGAAGGTGGCGCCACTGGCCCAGGCTCTCCTCACCCCCAATTGTGGTGACGGCGTGGCCCCAACCGGTGCGCTTCGCAGCGTGCGGAAAGCACGGATCATGCTGGTAAAACACGTGGAGTTGGTCGCCGATGAGCGTGACGCCGTTCGGGTCGTTGAGGCGCCCTTGCGGCGGGGACAGGTGAAATGTTGGCCGGTACGTCATGCGACTTAGTCTACGGTGGAACCATGATCACTGTGTACGGCGAAGCCCTCGTTGACCTTGTCCCCCAGGACCGTTCCCCGCTCGCGCCGCTGGTGCCCGCGCTCGGTGGCGGCCCGTTCAATGTGGCCCGAGCTCTGGGCCGACTCGGCGCAGACGTCTCCTTCCAGTCACGGTTGTCTCGTGACAACTTCGGGGAGGCACTCGCCCAATCGCTTCTCGACGCCCACGTGGACCTCACCAACTGCGGCCGCGGCGACGAGCCCACCACCCTTGCTGTCACCGCCCTGGCGGAGAACGGCTCTGCAACGTACACGTTCTACGTCGACGGCACCGCCGACCGCTTCGCACAGCCGGTCCCGGTTCAGGAGGGCTACGCGGTGTTCGGGACCCTGTCCCTGGCGCTAGAGCCCGCGTCGCTGCGTTACGCGGAGGCCGCCTCTGAGTCGGCAAAGCACGGCGCGATCGTCTGCCTGGACCCGAATATCCGCCCGGCGTTCGCCTCCGAGAAACACCGCCTGTTCCTGCGGGGGCTGCTCGATTCCGTAACGGTGCTCAAACTCTCCGACGAGGAAGTCGAGTTCCTCGGTGACACCTCCCACGTGCCAGTCGTGGTGACCACGCTCGGCGCCGACGGCCTGCGGGTACGCGCGCCGTTCGGCACGGTCACGGTCCCCTCACCGAAGGTCACGGTCGCGGACACGATTGGGGCCGGGGACACGGTGATGGCGGCGCTGGTCCACCAGTTCGACGCCCGCGGCCTGGACCGCGACGGCCTGCTCGCCCTGGACGAGGAGGAGTGGCGCGAGATCCTCACGTTCGCCACCCGCGCGGCCGCGATCACGGTGTCGCGCACCGGTGCAGACACCCCCTTCGCCCACGAGCTGGATTAGGAAGCCGCGTACGCTGGCTCCCACCCAAGCGCCGGCGCGACGTGCTCGGCGAACCCGCGCAGGATCTGCATGCACACGTCCACCCCGGCCTGGTTCGGAACGGTGAGCATCAGCGTGTCCGAGGCCTGGATTGCTGGGTCATTACCGAGCTCCTCGATGAGCTGGTCGGCCTCTGCGGCGTACGTCTTGCCGAACGTGGTGTACACACCACGCTCAATCTGGCCGATCTGTTCCTCGGTATCCAGCAGTCCGAAGAGCCGCTCGGTGTCCTCGTCCACGATCGGAAAGATAGAACGAGAAACAGAAACGCGCGGCTCCCAGTCGTGGCCCGCGGCCGCCCACGCCTTCCGGTAGTGCTGAATCTGTTCCGCCTGCAGCTCGCCGAGGCTGCGGCCGTCGGCTTCCGAAATCAGCGTGGAGCTCATCAGGTTCACGCCGTCGCGGGCAGCCTGCTCGGCGCTGGCGAAGGTACCTGCGCCCCACCACACCCGGCGCGCCGCCCCCTCGGAGTGTGGCAACACCGCAAGCGGGCTGGCAGGCGGGTACATCTGCGGGTACTGCTCCTCAAGGGATGCGGCGAGCGCCATCGGGTCCCCGCGCAGCGCGGAAATGAAACGCTGGAAATGTGCACGCGCCAGGTCAGAACCGTTCGCGGCCTCTGACTCGTAGCCGAAAGCGCGCCACCCTCTATCGGCAGGCTCCGGTGACCCGCGGGAGACGCCGAAGGCGAGGCGGCCGTCGCTTAGCAAATCGAGCGCGGCGACGTCCTCCGCGAGCTGCAGCGGGTTGGCGTAGCGCATATCGACGACGCCGGTGCCCACCTCAATGTGCTTCGTCGCCGACGCCATCGCGCCAAGCAGGGCAATCGGAGACGCGAACTGCGGCGCAAAGTGATGCACGCGCACGTATGCGCCGTTGACACCGATAGCATCCGCCTGGCGTGCCAGCTCCACAGTGTCCTGCAGCGCCTCGCGCGCGGTCATCCCCTGGCGCCCGGGTGGTGCGTGGTGACCGAATGAAAGGAACCCAAACTTCTTCATGCGGCCACTCTAGCGCGCTACTCCACCGTGACGGACTTCGCCAGGTTGCGCGGCTGGTCCACGTTCAAGCCGCGTGCCTGCGCGACGGTGCAGGCGAAGATCTGCAGCGGGATCGTCGACAAGAGGGGCTGCATGAGGCCCGCCGATTGCGGGATGCGGATCACGTGGTTGGCGAAGCGGTTCACGTCTTCGTCGCCCTCCTCCGCGATCACGATGGTGACGGCACCACGCGCGCGGACTTCCTGAATGTTGGAGACAACCTTGGCGTGCAGGTTGTGGCGCGAACGCTTCGACGGCACGATGACGAACACCGGCTGCCCTTCCTCAACCAGCGCGATCGGACCGTGCTTGAGCTCGCCTGCGGCGAAGCCCTCTGAGTGCAGGTAGGCGACCTCCTTGAGCTTCAGTGCGCCCTCGAGCGCGACTGGGAAGCCGACGTGGCGGCCGAGGAAGAGTACCGACTTCGCGTCGGCGAGCTCGCGGCCAAGTTCCTGGATTTCTGCCTCGTTATCCAGGATCCACTGGATCTTCTCCGGCATCTCCTCCAGCTCAGCAATGATGGTCTGGATTTCGTCGGTGAACTTGTTGCCGCGCACCTGCGCCAGGTACAGCGCCAACAGGTAGGACGCCACGATCTGGGAGATGAACGCCTTCGTCGACGCCACTGCGATTTCTGGGCCAGCGTAGGTGTACAGGGAGGCGTCGGCCTCACGAGGGATGGAGGAGCCGACCGTGTTGCAGATCGCGATGACCTTCGCGCCCTGCTCGCGCGCGTGACGCACCGCCATGAGGGTGTCCATGGTCTCGCCGGACTGCGAAATTGCTACAACCAGGGTGTTCGGGGTGACGATCGGGTCGCGGTAGCGGAACTCGTGCGCCAGTTCGACCTCCGTCGGGATGCGGCACCAGTGCTCAATCGCGTACTTCGCCACGTGCCCCGCGTACGCAGCGGTACCGCAGGCCACGATGATGATCTTGTCGACGCTGCGCAGCACGGACTCGTCGATACGTAGTTCGTCGAGCGTGAGCTTGCCCTCGGCGTCGAAGCGGCCGTACAGCGTGTCGCGAACGGCAGCCGGTTGGTCGTGGATCTCCTTCGCCATGAAGGAATCAAACCCACCCTTTTCTGCGGCGGTGACGTCCCACTCGACGCGGAACGGGCTGCCCTCGGCGTGGTTGCCTTCGAAGTCAATGATGTCGTAGTTGTCAGCGGTCAGGGTGACGATCTGCCCGTTGTCCATCTCCACCGCGTCGCGGGTGAACTCGATGAAGCCGGAGACGTCAGAGCTGAGGAAGTTCTCACCCTCGCCCAGGCCGATCACCAGCGGTGAGTTCCAGCGCGCCGCAACGATACGGTCCGGGAATTCCTGCTCGATGGCCAGCAGCGTGAACGCGCCCTCGAGTCGCAGGGCGGTCAGGCGCATTGCCTCGGTGAGGTCCTTGTTCGCCTCAGTATTGAAGATGTCCAGCAGCAGCGTGGCTGCCACCTCGGTGTCAGTTTCGGAGCGGAACGTGTAGCCCTTCTCGCTCAGCTCAGCACGAAGTGCCGCGAAGTTCTCGATGATGCCGTTGTGCACCACGGCCAGTGCGCCGTCGCCGACGACGTGGGGGTGGGCGTTGGCGTCGGTAGGCCCGCCGTGGGTTGCCCACCGGGTGTGCCCGATGCCCAGGTTGGAAGGCGCAAGCGGCGCCTCTGCGATGGCCTGCTCTAGGTCCGCGACCTTGCCTGCCTTCTTCCTGCACGCGATGGTGTCGCCCTGCATGACTGCTACCCCGGCCGAGTCATAACCGCGGTATTCGAGCCTGCGAAGCCCATCAATAATGACGGTGAGGGCGTCGTGCTCGCGTGCACGCTCGCCACCTATGTATCCAACGATTCCACACATGGGGCGAATTTTACACGCGGCGTAGTTCCTGAAAAAGTGACGCCGCCGAACCCTATCCCAGCGAGCCCGTGAGCTTGCCGTGAAACTCCGTGGTACTCGGGTTCATGCCGATGAAGCGCACGTGCTTGCCGAGCTCTGCGTACTTTTGTTCAATGCTGTCGAGCGCCGCGACCGTCGACGCGTCCCACACGTGCGCGCGGTGCAGGTCCACGACCACTTCGTCGGGGTCCTCCGAGTACATGAACAGAGTGGTCAGGTCGTTGGAGGAGGCAAACAGCAGCTGGCCGGACACCACGTAGTGAGCCACGCCGTCGACAACTTCGCGGGTCACTTCCACCAGGTGGGCGACGTTTCGCACAAAGATTACCGACGCCACAAGCACACCCACCACGACGCCGATAGCCAGGTTGTTCGTCGCCAGCACCACTGCAACCGTGATCAGCATCGTGACGGTTTCCGAAGCCGGCAGCTTGCGCAGCGTGCTCGGCATCACCGAGTGCCAGTCGAACGTGCCCACCGACACCATCACCATCACGGCAACCAGCGCAGCCATCGGGATCATGGCGACGTACTCGCCGAACGCGAGCATCAAAATCAGCAGGAACGCGCCCGCCAGGAAGGTGGAAATACGGGTGCGAGCCCCCGAGACCTTCACGTTGATCATGGACTGGCCGATCATGGCGCAGCCACCCATCCCGCCGAACAGGCCGGTGACAATGTTCGCGACGCCCTGCCCCCAGCTCTCGCGAGTCTTGTTGGAGTGCGTGTCCGTGACTTCGTCGATCAGCTTCGCGGTCATCAGCGACTCCATCAGCCCGACAAGCGCCACGCCGAGCGAGTACGGTGCGATGATCCGAAGCGTCTCCCAGGTCAGCGGCACGTGCGGGATGAAGAATTCGGGCAGGCTGCTCGGCAGCTCGCCGCGGTCCCCGACCGTCGGGACCGGCGCATTCGTTGCGACCGCGATGAGCGTCACCACGAGGATCGCCACAAGCGGCGCCGGGATCGCCTGCGTGAACTTCGGCATCACCACCATGATCACGATGGCCAGCGCCAGCAGCGGGTACACCGCCCAGTGAATGCCGATGATTTCGGGCAGCTGCGCCACGAAGATGAGGATCGCCAGCGCGTTGACGAAGCCGATCATCACGCTGCGAGGCAAGAACCGCATCAGTGTTGCGACGCCAGCTATCGCCAACAGAATCTGAAACACCCCGGCAAGCATGATGGCCGCCACCATGTAGTCGTAGCCGTAATCCCTCACCAGTGGCGCAATCACCAGGGCGACTGCACCGGTGGCGGCCGAGATCATGGCGGGGCGCCCGCCCGTAATCGCAATCACCATCGCCATGATGAAGGCGGAATACAGCCCAATCTTCGGGTCCACCCCGGCGATGATTGAGAAGCTGATCGCCTCCGGGACCAGCGCCAGCGCGACGACCAGCCCGGCGAGGACTTCCTTCGTCAGGATGCGTGGTGTTTTCAGGGCGGTCACCACAGAGGGCTCCGGCTTGTATCGGCGCGTGTTTTCCGTGGTCAGCACGGTGGCTGCCATATGTGTCACTCCAAACGTTGTTGTTATTCGTAGCGCAGGGCTTCGATCGGGTTCATTCTCGAGGCGCGGTTGGCCGGGTAGTAGCCGAAGAACAGGCCAATGAGGAGCGAGAATACCAGTGAGAGTAGCACTGCCGAGATCGGGGGCAGCACGAAGGCGTTGAGCAGGAGCGCGCCAAGCATGCCGAAGCCCGCGCCCACGACCACGCCGAAGAGCCCGCCGATGAGGCAGACGATCATCGCCTCGGTAACAAACTGCGTGCGGATCATCCGACGCGTCGCCCCGAGCGCCATGCGCACACCGATCTCACGGGTGCGCTCCGTCACGGTAATCAACATGATGTTCATCACGCCGATACCGCCGACGAGTAGCGAGATCCCGCCGATTGCGGAGACCACCACGCTCATCATGGTCAACGTCTGGTTGAGCTGATCGATGTCACGCTTCATGTCGGCCACTTTCCCCTTGTAATCGGGGTCGTCCTCATAGGCACGGTCCGCCCACGCCTGGACGTCCTTGGCCACTTGATCGGTGTCGGCGCCATCGGCGACGCGCACACTCACGTTGTCTACGCCAGGCACCGGTGTGCGCATCATGTCCGGCTGCACCGTGTACGGCACCGCCATCATCGACTGCGAAAAGTCCCCGACCAGCACGCCTTGCTTCTCAAAGTGCCCGTACGCGCCGACCACCTGCACCGAAGCATACTGCCCGCCGATGTCCAGCTCGACTTCCTGCCCGATCGCCGAATCAGGGTCGTTATTGAACAGCTGCTCCACAACCTCCGGCGAGACCACCGCCACGGCGCGGTTCGCCTCAATGTCGTCTTGGGTCAGAAATCGCCCGGCGGTCAGCGGCAGGTTCTGCATCTCCAGCTGGTCAGCGTTGACAAAACTCACCATCGTGGTGCCGTGCGCCAGCCCGCGTGTCGCCTGAGCTGTCGAGCTATCCAACTCAAACGCGATACCCTTCGCCCGCGTCCCGAGTTCGGCGCGCAGGTCCTCGAACATGTCGGGGGTGAGCTTCGAGGCGTCGTCAATTTCTTGGAACATATAGCGGGCGGCCTCGCTGTCATCCTCTTGGCGGGGCTTGACTTCGAGGTGGACGTCGTGAATGCCGAACTGCTCCAGGCTATCCAGCGTCTGCTTCTGCATCGCCTTACCCAGCGTCATAATCGCAATCACCGAGGCGATGCCAATGATCACCCCGAGCAGCGTCAGCGCCGAGCGCATCTTGTTCGCCCGCAGGCTCACCGTAGCGAGCCTGACAGATTCGCGCGGGTTCACTCCTGCTCCTCAACCAAGGTCACGGTGGCACCGACGCGTTCGCGATACTCGGCAGGCTTGTTCAGCACCCGCGTCCCCTTCTCGACGCCCTCTACGACCACATCCGAATCCGACACCAGCCCAACCTTGACCGGCGTCTTCACTACCTCGAACTTGTCCCCGTCATCCTTCGGGCGCAGCGCGTACACCGAGTAGCTACCATTCTCATCGACGACGGCCTCCCGCGGCACAGCGAGCACGTCCTTCGCGGACTCCGTGGTGATCTGCGCCTTTGCCGTCCCGCCGATCTTGAGGCCCTCGGTATCACCCAGAACCTCGATCTCCACGGGGAACTCCGGGCGCGCCGCCTGTGCCGACGCCCCATCCGCCGCGGGCTGCGTTTCCGCAACTGATGAAACATCTAGCACACGGCCCTTAAACTTCTTCGCGCCGGTGCCAGGCGTGGTGAACGTGACGGCGTCGCCCGGCTGCATCTTCGCCGAGTCCAGCTCCTTGACGCTCGCGCGCAGCACCAGCCGATTCGGGTCCGCCACCGAGAGCAGATAGCCCGTCGGCGTTTGCCCCTGCTTCACCGCTACCTCCGCGACCACACCCGCGATCGGAGCACGCACCTGACCCGACGCCACGTCGACCTCAAGCTGCGCGATTGACTGGCCAGCTGCCGCCTGCGCCGCCTGCACCCCACGCTGTGCCTGCTGCACAGCCGCCGCCTGGGAATCGAGCTGCTGCTGGGCGGCAAGCTTCGCCACCTCGAGCCCAACCGCCGCCTCTGCTTTCGCATCAAATGCCTGGGCAACCGCGCGCTGCTTCGCCGCAAGATCCGCGTCGGTGTCGTTGAGGGCGGCATCGTACGCCTTTTGCGCCGCAGAAAGGTTGTGCTTCGCGCCGCGGAAACGCTCGTCAGCCTCCAGTTTGCTCAGCAACGGCTGCACAGCATCGTCTTGCGCCATCCCAGATTGGAAGATGCTGTGGTTGCCGCGCACAGACTCCAGGGCCGCCGTCAGCGCGTCACGACGCGCCGAGTCCACGCCCTGCGCCTGCGTGAGCAGCGTGCTGTCCAGGCCCGCCGCAACTGCCTTCTTGCGTTGCTCAAAGACCGCGGTAGCCTCCTGCAGCTGGCCATCAGCCTGGCGAAGCGCCGCTTCCGCCTGCGTCACCTGTGGGTTCAGGCCACGCTGCATCGCGTCGCTCGACTGCTGGTAGGCCTGCTGGGCCTGCTCAAGCTGGTTCTGCGCCGCGACATCCGCCGAAATCTGCTGTGCCCGCTGCGCATCAATCTCACGCTGGACCCCCGACGTATCCAGGACCGCAACGACCTGGCCGGCCTCAACGCGCTGCCCCACCTTCACGTTCAGGGCTGTGACCGGGCCGGTCAGGTGCGTCGTCAACGCGGTCACCGTGGCAGCCTCCACCGTCGCGGTGACCGGCACTTTGGCAGCAACATCACGAGGAGCGAGCTCTGTCGTATCAGCTGCCATGACCGGCTGACCGCCCCCAAACCCGCACGCAGCGGTAGAGGCAAGAATACAAAGCCCGAGCCCCACGGTGGCAAGGGTCCGGGAAACGACATGGTTCGTTCGGCGCAGTCCTTTATTCACAGCGCTAAGGATAGCCGAAGTTTCACATCAATCAGAAGTTTTACGGATATAAAACTCCGGGTGATCCGCGCGCAGCAACGTGTTGCCAGTCAGGCCGCACCAGGCACGAATATCGATATCGATCGCCTCGTTCGTGGACCGCAAGTGCAGCACTTCCCCGTCCTTGATCTGGTCGCGGAACAAGAGGAAGAGGCGCACCAGGACATCACCGCACGCGATGTCCTGGGCGTCCCAGTAATGATCCTCATGCATTGCGGCGTGCCATCACGTTGTCGCGGGCCTGCACAATGAGCGCGAGCTGCTGCTCAGCCAAGTTCGCGGCCACGATTGGGTTATCCGCAAACGTTGCAAAACCGCAGTCCGTCGAGAAGACCACCCGGTCAGCTCCGAACGTGTCCATTGCGCGCTCGATGCGCTCCTCCACTGCCTCGACGGGCTCCAGCTCCTGGAGTTTTTGGTTCAGCACGCCAACGCAGATGCGCTGGTCGTCGCGGATTCCCTCGAGGGCTCGGATATCGCCGGCGCGTGGCGTCGCCAACTCCATGGAAAGCATACCCACGTTCAGCGAGGCGAACAGCTCAACAAACGGAGCGTAATCGCCCGTCAACGCCGCGGACTCATCCGTGGTCCAGTTGCCGCGGCACACGTGCAGCGCCAACCGCTCCTTCGGCAGCCCCTCCGTCAGCTCGTCGAGCAACGACTTCGCGAACTCCAGCTCCTCATCCACCGTGCCCTCCAGGCCGTCGAGCGCGCCACACATAAACGTGCGGCCGCCCCCGCCTGCCTGCCCGTACACGACTTCAGTAAGCACCGGCTCATCGATCTGCACCAGCGCCGTGCCCTTCGCCAGCAATTCGTGGAGCTCCTCGCGTAGCACGCGGACGATATCCTTCGACATCTCCTCGCGGTTCTCGTACGCGCGGTCGGAGACACACTCCATCCACATCGTGCGCGTGAGCAGATACGGCCCCGGCAGGCACACCTTCACCGGGCGGTCGGTGAGCTGCTGCACGAACTCAACCTCGTGCGCAACCAGCGGCTTATCGCGACCAAGCGGGCCAAAGACCGCCGGGTGGCGCACCTCGCCCGCCGGGACGTCCAACGCGCGAAGCTCACGCTCGAACTCCTCCGGGTCATCCACGTACGGCAGCAGGTCCGTAATCGGGATGAGCTGGCAGTTCTGCAGACGCCCCGCGACGAAGCTCGAGTAGTTGTCGCGTCGCATTTCACCATCCGTGACGACGTCCACTCCGGCCCGCTCCTGCGCCGCAAGCACAAGGCGCACTGCGTCGTCGGCTGTGGCCTGGAACGTGCCCTCATCCATCCGCTCTTCGAGGTGGCGGTGCAGCGCATCCAACAACCACGGAGACCGTGGCCAAGAGCCCATCGTCAGCACAGATCCCGCCGGAATCTCCGGCGCGGGAGCTGGCTCAGGCAGTTCCTTGGCGATCGTCGGCTCCACGACCTCCTGCGTCACCGGCATCTGCGGGCGCTTGCGCGGCCCCTTCTTCTTTTTCGGGCGCACAGCCTCGGGAGCGGCCGGGATGTCAGCAACCTCCACGGGCTTCGTGAACGCCCCCTTCGACACAAGGAAGCGCCACCGCTTGTGCTCTGGCTCCTCAACCACGTTGACCAGGTCGTTGCCAGTCAAGTTACACCAGGAAGGCAGGTCCACCTTGACTGTGGGGTCGTAGGAGATAATCTCCAGCAGCTGGCCAGACTCGAGCGGATCGATGTTCTTTCGGATCAATAACAGCAACCCGTTACCGCAGTCCAGATCGCCACCGTCGAAGCTGGCGTCTGGGGCGTACGGGTGCAGATTCTCGGACTGAGACATCGTTGCCTTAGTAGGAAACGCTTGGGGTGCCGTCTGCCAGGAACTCAACCAGCTTTGCGCCGCCGACGATGGTGGCGCCGTCGATAAGATCCTCTTCTCCGAAGCCACGCTTCTTGGCACAAGGCGCGCACACGTACAGCTTGCCCTCTGCAGCAACGAAGTTCTCAATCAACTCCTTGATTGGAGCGAAGCCCTCCTCATGAATGTCGTCCGCGTAGCCCTTCACCGCCAGGCGAGCACCCTCAGAGGAGAGGAACACCATCGTGTCCTGCGCGGAACCTACCGCAGCGTTCGCGACCACGAAGCCGAGCGTCGCCAGATCCTCATTGTCCTTCGCGTGTGCAACGGTGACGCAAAACTTACCAGTACCCATCATGTACTCCTTCAAATTGAATGTTTCGAACACCAGAAAGTGTACCGAAACACAAAAAGCACCACCCCCAAGTTGCGAAACTCGGGGGTGGTGCTGAGTTGTCCTTGAGTCGGACGCGTCTACCGGATGGGTTTAGCGTGCCTTCTCAATGATCTCCACGAGACGGAAGTGCTTGTCCTTGGACAGCGGACGCGTCTCCTGGATGCGGACGAGATCGCCGACACCGGCGGTGTTCTCCTCGTCGTGTGCCTTCACGCGCTTGGTGGTACGGACAATCTTGCCGTACAGGGCGTGGGACTTGCGGTCCTCGACCTCGACAACGATGGTCTTGTCCATCTTGTCGGATACGACGTAGCCGCGGCGGTTCTTCTGAACACGCTTCTCATTGGTCTGTTCGTTCACGTTTGCCTCACTCATGATTAAGCCTCAGCTCCCGGAACAACGGACAGGCCGAGCTCGCGCTCGCGCAGCACGGTGTACATACGTGCAATGTCGCGCTTCACGGTGGAGATGCGGCGGTTGTTGGTCAGCTGGCCGGTGGCAAGCTGGAAACGCAGGTTAAACAGCTCTTCCTTTGCCTCGGACAGACGAGCGCGCAGCTCTTCGTCGTTGAGCTCGCGGAACTCGGATGCGGGGGTACCGTTTGCCATTAGAACTGGTCCTCCTTCTTGATGATGCGAACCTTGCAAGGCAGCTTCGCGCCTGCGCGGCGCAGTGCCTCGATAGCGGTTGCGTCGTTCGGGTAGGACATCTCAAAGAGAATACGTCCCGGCTTTACGTTAGCGACCCACTTCTCGACAGGGCCCTTACCGGAACCCATACGAACACCGAGCGGCTTCTGCGTCAACGGACGGTCCGGGAAGATGTTGATCCAGACCTTGCCACCACGCTTGACGTGGCGGTTGATCGCAATACGAGCCGCCTCAATCTGACGGTTGGTGATGTACGCCGGCTCGAGAGCCTGCAGAGCGTAGTCACCGAAGTTGATCGTGTTGCCACCCTTGGACACGCCAGAACGAGTCGGGCGGTGCTGGCGGCGGTACTTCACACGCTTAGGAATAAGCATTGATTAGCCCTCCTGCTTCTGCTCTGCACGCTGGCGGCGCTGGCCACCACGGCGTGGGCGGCGATCGCCACGGCCACGACGCTCGTTCGACGGAGCGTTGAGCTCGGACTCGCGCACGCCACCGACGACGTCGCCCTTGTAGATCCAAACCTTGACGCCGATGACGCCGAAGGTCGTGTGTGCTTCTGCGATGCCGTAGTCGATCTCAGCACGAAGGGTGTGCAGTGGCACACGGCCTTCGTGGTAGCGCTCGACGCGGGACATTTCAGCGCCGCCGAGACGACCCGAGGTCATGACCTTGATGCCCTTGACCTGTGGGTTACGCATAGCGGACTGGATTGCCTTGCGCATCGCACGACGGAACGCAACGCGGTTGACCAGCTGTTCAGCGATGGACTGAGCAACGAGCGTCGCGTCGGCGTCGACGTTCTTGACCTCGAGGATGTTCAGCGCAACCATCTTGCCGGTGAGCTTCTCGAGCTCACGGCGGATGCGGTCAGCCTCAGCGCCACGACGGCCAATCACGATGCCCGGGCGGGCAGTGTGAATGTCGACGCGGACGCGGTCACGGGTGCGCTCGATGACAACGTCGGAGATACCGGCGCGCTCGAGGCCCTTGGACAGGAACTCGCGGATCTTGATGTCTTCTGCGACGTAATCAGCGTAGTTCTTGTCGGCGTACCAGTGGGACTTCCAGTCGGACGTGATACCCAGGCGCAGGCCGTGTGGGTGAATCTTCTGGCCCATTACTTCGCCCCTTCCTTGGACTCGACAACTACGGTGATGTGCGAGGTGCGCTTCCGGATCTGGAATGCGCGACCCTGAGCGCGTGGCTGGAAGCGACGCATGGTCGGACCTTCGTTTGCCCAGCACTCGGAGACGACCAGCGTACGCGGGTCCAAACCGAAGTTGTTTTCAGCGTTGGCGGCTGCAGATGCAACAACCTTGGCAACGTCCTTCGCAGCACTCTGTGGTGCGTACTTCAGGACTGCGAGAGCCTCGGAGACGGACTTCCCACGGACGAGGGCGAGCACGCGGCGCGCCTTCATCGGAGAAACACGAACGAACTTGGCCGTCGCGGATGCAGTGGTGATGGTGTCAGCCATTGCTTATCGACGTCCCTTCTGTTCCTTGACGTGACCCTTAAAGGTCTTGGTTGGTGCAAACTCACCGAGTTTGTGGCCGACCATGGACTCGTCGACAAACACCGGGACGTGCTTGCGGCCGTCGTGGACGGCGAAAGTGTGTCCGATGAAATCTGGGAGAATGGTCGAACGGCGAGACCAGGTCTTGATTACCTGCTTGGTGCCTGCATCGTTCTGAGCGTCCACCTTGTTGAGGAGGTGCTCATCGACGAACGGGCCTTTCTTTAGGCTACGTGGCATGTCTTACTACCTCCTCTTAACGCTTCTTGTTCTTCGAGCGACGGCGTCGCACGATCATGTTGTTTGAGTAACGGTTTGGGTTGCGGGTGCGAACTTCCTTCTTGCCCCATGGGGACACTGGGTGACGACCACCGGAAGTCTTACCTTCACCACCACCGTGTGGGTGATCCACAGGGTTCATGACAACACCGCGGACCGTTGGGCGCCAGCCCTTCCAGCGCATACGGCCAGCCTTGCCCCAGCGGATGTTGATCTGGTCAGCGTTGCCGACCTCACCAACGGTTGCGCGGCAGCGGATGTCCACGCGGCGAATTTCGGAGGACGGCATACGCAGCACTGCGTAGGAACCTTCCTTACCGAGCAGCTGGATAGAAGCGCCTGCGGAACGAGCAAGCTTGGCACCTGCCCCAGGTTTGAGCTCAACAGCGTGGATCGTCGTACCGGTCGGGATGTTACGCAGTGGGAGGTTGTTACCAACCTTGATGTCGGCGTTAGGACCAGCCTCAACGACGGCACCCTGCTTCAGGCCCTTCGGAGCGATGATGTAGCGCTTCTCACCGTCGTAGTAGTGGAGCAAAGCAATGTTAGCGGTGCGGTTCGGGTCGTACTCGATGTGAGCAACCTTTGCCAGCACGCCGTCTTTGTCCGAACGACGGAAGTCAATCACGCGGTAACGACGCTTGTGGCCGCCACCACGGTGACGAGTGGTGATGTGGCCGTGCGTGTTGCGGCCACCCTTCTTCGGGAGCGGGCGCAGCAGCGACTTTTCCGGAGTGGAGCGAGTAAGCTCCTCAAACTCCGAAACAGAGCTGGCACGGCGACCCGGGGTTGTCGGCTTGTACTTACGAATAGCCATATTTTGTCCTTTTCTATCGAGTCACTTAGACGGCTGCGCCGCCGAAGATGTCGATGGGATCGCTGCCCTCGCGGAGAGTAACGTAGGCGCGCTTGGTGTCCTTGCGCTTACCGAAACCAGTGCGGGAACGCTTGCGCTTGCCCTCACGGTTCACGGTGTTCACCGAAGCGACGTCGACGCCGAAAATCTCTTCCACGGCAATCTTGATCTGGGTCTTGTTAGCAGACTTCGCTACAAAAAACGTGTAGGTGTTCTGCTCCATCAGCGCGTAGGTCTTCTCAGAGAGGACCGGCGCGATGATGATGTCGCGGGAATTCACGATCTTAGCCATTTACTTCTCCTCCTCCGCAGCTTCAGCCTTGCCACGGTTGATGAAGGTGTGCAGCGCCTCAACCGAGAACACAACGTCATCGGCGTTCAGCACGTCGTAGGTGTTCAGCTGCGCCGGCTCAAGAATGGTGACGCCCGGCAGGTTCCTTGCGGACAGACGGGAGTTAACATCCTCACGGCCGATCACGAGCAGCACCGACTTACGGTCAGTCAGACGCTCAATGAACGCACGAGCAGACTTAGTCGAAGGCTTCTGGCCCGGAACAAGCTCCTCAATGAGGTGGAGGCGCTCGTTGCGAACACGATCAGTGAGTGCACCAGCAAGTGCAGCCTTGATCATCTTCTTTGGGGTGCGCTGCGCGTAAGAACGCGGCTGCGGACCGTGGACAATGCCACCGCCGGTGAAGTGTGGCGCGCGGATCGAGCCCTGACGAGCGCGACCGGTGCCCTTCTGGCGGAATGGCTTCTTACCACCACCGCGGACCATGCCGCGGGTCTTGGTGGCGTGAGTGCCCTGACGAGCGGCTGCCAGCTGAGCTGTCACAACCTGGTGCATCAGGGGAATGGAAGCTTCACGGTCAAAAAGTTCTGCCGGAAGCTCAACGGAACCGTTGGTCTTTCCGTCTGCGGTGTGGACGTTCAACGTCAGGTTCGTCATGCGTGAGCACCGCCCTTCACTGCGGTCTTGACGGTAACAACAGAACCCTTCGCACCAGGGATTGCACCCTTGATGAGGAGGAGGTTGTTGTCGCCGTCGATGCGTTGAATCTTCAGGTTCTGGGTAGTAACGCGGTTACCGCCCATACGGCCAGCCATGCGCTTGCCCTTGAACACGCGACCCGGCGTAGACGCGCCACCAATGCCACCAACGCGACGGTGAGCAGCCTGGTTACCGTGTGCTGCACCCTGGCCCGCGAAGCCGTGACGCTTCATTGCGCCAGCGAAGCCGTGGCCCTTGGTGGTGCCAGCAACGTCGACGAAGACGTCGCCGTCAAACACGTTGACGGTGATCTCTTGGCCGAGTTCGTACGCAGAGGTGTCATCCATGCGGATTTCAGCTACGTAGCGACGTGGGGTGACGCCAGCCTTCTTGAAGTGGCCAGCCTCTGGCTTGTTCGTCTTACGGGGATCGATGTCGCCGTAAGCAATCTGGATGGCGGAGTAGCCATCAGTCTCTGGTGTACGGATCTGGGTGACCACGCACGGCCCAGCCTCAACGACGGTAACCGGGATAACACGGTTCTCGTCGTCGAAGATCTGGGTCATGCCGAGCTTGGTGCCCAGAATGCCCTTGATCTGGTTATCAGACATGTATTAGTTCTCCACTACTTACAGGTTGTCGGATCTCTAGTGATTACTGGATGTTCACGTCAACGCTTGCAGGAAGGTCGATACGCATGAGCGCGTCAACCGTCTTCGGCGTCGGATCGAGAATGTCGATGAGACGCTTGTGCGTGCGCATCTCAAAGTGCTCGCGAGAGTCCTTGTACTTGTGGGGAGAACGAATAACGGCGTACACGTTCTTCTCTGTGGGCAACGGCACCGGTCCAACGACGCGGGCACCCGTGCGGGTGACCGTCTCAACGATCTTCTTCGCAGATGCGTCGATCGCTTCGTGGTCGTAGGCCTTCAGCCTGATGCGGATCTTCTGTCCCGCCACGCTTACCTCTTCCTCGCATCCCCACATTCTGAACGAAGCGGTGGGGTTGTAGCTTCTAGTTTCTCTATAACGTTGTCCGGGCTGGGCCCATGGCTCAACGCCAGTGTCGTTTTCATTGACTGTTTGACACTTCCGGAAGGTGAGTAACGCGACAATAAACTGCGCGCTTACTTCAGTGCTTCCGCCTCGGTGCACACGTGCATCGGGGTGTCAGACTCGGAAGGGTGCGTGACCCTTGCGTACTGCCGCTGTTTATTTGCCATGTCCCTTCTCCGGTTTCTCACCTAGTTAACCTAGATAAAAACCTTCTTTGGAAGGTGTCATGTTTACCCCACCATCACAACCTTGCGGCCATCATGTCGAGGCAACCCGAGTATTAAAACACGTTCTTGCAAGAAGTGCAACCCCTTCTCCGAACATTTCAGTTTGGTTGCAGACTGATATCCATTCGGAAATTTTTGCATCGATTCAGGCAAGCTAGCTGGTTGCTGTGTACCCTGGGTGTTTACACGGGCGTCTGTCCGTCGTACTTTTCTTTACCCAATATATAGACGAAGGGATTTTCCATGGCCGACCACAATGCAACCGAGAACACTCCTGCCACCACCGAGGCAAAGGAGACAGAGCAGGTTCGCACCCGCAACTCCAACCTTGAGACTGAGCACGGCACCACAATGATCGACGACAACGTCGTCGGCAAGATCGCCGGCATCGCCGCCCGCGAAGTTTCCGGAGTTTACAACCTGGGCGGTGGCGCTGCACGCATGTGGGGCGCTGTTCGCGAGTCGCTGACCTCCTCCACCAATGTTCAGCAGGGCGTCGATGTCGTTGTCGAGGACGGCCACGCTTCCGTCGCTGTTGCAATTATTGCGGAGTACGGCGTCGCCATCCACGAGCTCGCAAACGCCATCCGCGAGAACATCACTGTTGCTGTTACCCGCATGACCGGCCTTATCGTTGACCGCGTCGACGTCACTGTTCACGACGTCCACCTGCCGGAGCAGGACAACGAGGAGTCCAACGAGGCCGCTTACAACGCTAACCAGGCGCTGGCTCAGTAGTTATGGCGTACACCTCCGTTAGCCGCGAGGTGGCCGAAGCCGCCCGGGACGCCATTTTGGCTGTCCCTGGCGTTGCGGGTATGCACGGCGGGTTCTTCGGTGAAGTTGCCCTCCTGCTACCCGGCGAGCGGATCGAAGGGCTCAAACCCGCGACGCGATCCTCAGACCCCAACCTCCGCGGCCTTGAAGTCAACTTTATTTACGACGTTTCGAGCGAACGGGACATTCACTCCGTCGCCGACGACGTACGCACCGCTACCCTGCGCGCCACCGATGTCGATTTCGTCGACGTTGTTGTCGCCGACGCCGAATAGGAACGCCCGTTAGGGCGTCCGCGTTGCGTACCCACAACTACAAGTAAGTGGTGAACAATGAATCTTTTATCTAACAAAGCGTTAACCGGTGTCATTATCGGCATTATCGTTGCTTTCTTCGTCACCTTTGGCGGCGGACTCGGGCTACTGTGGCTCGTTCTCTTCTCCGTCATTGGTGGTGTCGTCGGCGCCCAGCTTGATGGCAAGCTGGACCTCGCAGAAATCCTGAGCACCAGCTCGGGCAAGGGTCGTAGCTAATGGCGTCGAACCAATTCCATCTCAGTGAGCGCGTCATCGCGCAGATTGCTGAGGTGGCGGCTTCGTCAGTGCCCGGCACGATCGAAATGGACGCAAAGCTTGCAGGTTTGGCAGGCCGCAGCTTTCCCCAAATCGATGTCCGCCTGGACCGAGTTTCAGGCACCGCGGCCGTCGAAGCCGAGATCGCTACTACTTACCCTGCCCCCATTGCTGCCATCACGGACGCCGTGCGTTCAACGATCATCTCGCACATCCGGACATTGACTGGGCTGGACGTCTCCAGCGTCAATATCGAGGTGGCAAACGTCACCGCGAACGCCGGTGAACCCGTCTCGTGGGACGACGTTGCAAACCACCAGTCGTTCATCATCCCAACTCCGCTGAAGGTCAAGCCTTTGGACGTAGAGTCCCCGACGACGAAGGAGCCGGAACCGTTGCACGATATCGTCGCTCGCTCGCTTGTCGACGACCTGACGGACACCCACGTTCCAGAGCCAGTCTCTGTGAAATCCATTGCCGCTCCGACTCCGTACCCCGTGCGTACCAAGGGCTTCGAAGCACAGCCCACGCGGGTTTTCCGTCCACAAACGCCGGAGCCTGCCCGGCTGCTTGGCGTGCAAACACGCCAACAGCGCGTATATAGCCCGAGCGTTCCGCAACCTGCGCCGCTCAAGCCCATTCGCGTGAAGCGCACAGCGGCACCGACGACAGTATCGGCACCGCAACCTCAGCCGCTTCGTGAAATTACGATCAAACCGGCGGTGAAGTACTATGACCGAACCTAATACACCCGTCGCCCCAGTAGGCCCGCACCCGGCTGCCGCACCGAAAGCTAGCCCAGTTGCACGCTGGATCACCGTGCTCGCCGGCCTGGCGTTCCTCGGGGGCGCCGTTGTTATCGGGCACGACGTTTGGGTCCGCCTCCAAGAAGCAGATGGCCAAACCGAATGGCTCCCCGAGCTCTACGACCAGTTGACGTTGAATCTCATTGACATTACGTGGGTAGCCGTCGCCGTCGGCATCGTTGTGATGTTGGTGGGGCTTGCGCTCGTGATTGCGTCGTTGAAGCCACGCCAGAAAACTCATCTACGCGTGCAGTCACCGGTTTCGATCTGGACGCGACCCGTGGATATTGCGCGGAAGTCGACGTTCCTTGCAACGTCTCAGTTTGGCGCAAACCATGCGCGTACCAAAGCGGACCGGAACAAATTGACGCTCACAATGCAGACCGACGTCCAGCGGCCCGATGTCGAGCAGCAAGCGCACGAAACTCTCGTTGGTGAGTTCCAGCGTCTGGAGCAGGTACCCGCCATCACCATCAAGACCGAAGCGCCAGCACCAGTTGCTGAACAGGAGGCGAAGTAAATGACCAAGACACTTGCGTTCTTTGACCGCCTGCTCGTGTTCATCATTGGCGTTCTCCTGCTCTGCGTCGGGTTTATCCCACTCACGTACTTCTGGGACATCCCCTACGTGAGCGAATGGATCCAGCAGGTCGATCCAGTGGTGATCGGCAACCTGCCCTACCGTTCCTGGTACAACACCGCGTTGATCGTCGGTGCGGTTGTGCTGGTAATTATCGGGCTGTGGGCCATTATCGCGAACACACGCAGCCGCGGATTCTCGACCCGAGCAATCACCGCGGCCGACGCCGAGCATGGCACAACCGAAATCAACGTCAAACGCGTCGCCGAAGCGGCGTGCCACCACTTGGCTATGGACCCCATGATCAACTCCGCCGACGCCAAAGTTGCGATGGTCGAGACCAGGCCGACCGTTGAATTCGTTGCGATTGCCAACCCAGCATTCTCGCTTGACGAAGTCGTTGACGTTCTCGAACGCGCCGATCAGGACTTCCGAATGGCAAACCACACAATGAACGTGGATACCCTGTGGAAGCTGCACTTCGACCAGGTTAGCGCCTAAAAGTACTCACGCGAATGCTCCCCACCAACAGGTGGGGAGCTTTTCGTGTCCAGACGGTGCGGCTTAAGGGACATTTTGTGTGTATAAATCTATTCGGTTTCCCGGACTCCCGATATGGTTTTCAAAACAGTTCCATTCGCCGGTCTTGAGAATTGAACGCCGGATGACGTCTGACGTGTGGGATGTATCGAGTCTGCGGGTAGCGCAGCGAGATTGGTGGCTCTAGAGAACAAGAACCGGTCTCTCTACGCGTTGGGCGATCGCATACTGCCAGGGGGACGAGCAAAGCCCTGGGCGTGCACGATACTGGCCAGGGCACGAACAGGACCGGGAAGCAAGGCATTGGGGTATGCCGTTAAGCGAGCTGCCATACAGCCTGCGGGGCGAGAGACGATCTTGCACACAGCGGTGCACTGAATGGGCGGCTGAAAGAATTCAATACTGGCAATGATCGTCAGTGCAACCCCAGTCTAGCCGTGAGAAAGGGGTGGGCTGGACGCGGCTAGTTACACACAAAATGTCCCTTAAGTCGGCGGTGCCCAATGCACTGAAGTAACAGCACGGTGACCAGCTGCAGGACATAGTGGTCCTAGAACCGTTGCCTTCCCAACGCACTGTAGGCATGAAAAAAGGTCACTCCCCGATGGGGAGTGACCTTTACGTCACGTTATCGGACTGAATTAGCCGAGGATCTTGGTGACGCGGCCAGCGCCGACGGTACGGGAGCCCTCGCGGATAGCGAAGCGCAGGCCCTCGTCCATAGCGACTGGGTGGATCAGCTCGACGGACATGTCGACGTTGTCGCCAGGCATGACCATCTCGGTGCCCTCAGGCAGGTGCACAACACCGGTAACGTCGGTGGTGCGGAAGTAGAACTGAGGACGGTAGTTGTCGAAGAATGGCGTGTGACGGCCACCCTCGTCCTTGGACAGGACGTAGACGGAGCCCTCGAACTTGGAGTGAGGGGTGTAAGCGCCCGGCTTGATGACAACCTGACCACGCTCAACGTCCTCACGCTTCAGGCCACGAAGCAGCAGAGCCGCGTTGTCGCCAGCCTCAGCGGTGTCGAGAAGCTTGTTGAACATCTCGATGGAGGTGACGGTGGTCTTCGTGGACTTCTCGCGGATACCGATGATCTCAACTTCGTCGTTGAGGTTCAGGACGCCACGCTCAACACGGCCGGTAACAACGGTACCGCGGCCGGAAATGGTGAAGATGTCCTCGATCGGCATCAGGAAGTCACGGTCGGTCTCGCGAACTGGGTCCGGAATGGAGTTGTCGCAAGCTTCCATGAGCTCAACGATGGAGTCAACCCACTTCTCCTCGCCCTCAAGAGCCTTCAGAGCGGAGATGTGAACGATTGGAGCCTCTTCGTCGTAATCCTGCTCTGCGAGAAGCTCACGAACTTCCATCTCGACGAGCTCGATGATTTCCTCATCGTCGACCATGTCGCACTTGTTCAGAGCAACGAGGATGTAAGGAACGCCAACCTGGCGAGCAAGCAGAACGTGCTCGCGGGTCTGAGGCATCGGGCCGTCGGTAGCAGCAACCACGAGGATTGCGCCGTCCATCTGAGCAGCACCGGTGATCATGTTCTTGATGTAGTCAGCGTGGCCTGGAGCATCCACGTGTGCGTAGTGACGCTTAGGAGTGTTGTACTCGACGTGGGAAATGTTAATGGTAATGCCGCGCTCGCGCTCTTCCGGCGCCTTGTCAATCGCGTCGTACGCGAAGGACTTGTTCTCCTCCGGGTACTTGTCAGCGAGCACCTTGGTGATAGCAGCCGTGGTGGTCGTCTTACCGTGGTCGACGTGACCAATGGTACCGATGTTGACGTGCGGCTTTGTACGTTCGAACTTTGCCTTTGCCACTGTATGTCCTCCTAGGACTTCATGGTGGCTACGACCTTCGCAGCCACGTGGTTTACATTTGCCTTTGCCTTCGAAAAGGCGTCGGCTCATTCACAATGTGCCAGTTACCTGATCCTAGAGATTCCCAGTCTGATTTTCAAACCGTCAGACCGAAAGTTCCGGGATCATTCGTCGCGAGTAACGGCCGGCTCAAACCACCACTTCAATCTTGTGGCGATTCCAGCGCGACCGCTACTAGCGGCCATCCCCGCTTCCTTCTACCGGTCACGCTCACTGGCACGTGAGCAGGCCGTCGAGAAGCAGGGAGCAGCGATTAGTTGCCGTTGCGGGCGTCGATGATTTCCTGAGCGACGTTGGACGGAACTTCACCGTAGGAGTCAAACACCATGGTGTAGTTCGCGCGACCCTGCGTCTTGGAGCGCAGGTCACCAACGTAGCCGAACATCTGCGACAGCGGAACAACAGCCTTGACAACCTTGGCGCCAGAGCGGTCGTCCATCGAGTTGACCTGGCCACGACGGGAGTTCAGGTCACCGATGACGTCACCCATGTACTCCTCAGGCGTGACAACCTCAACAGCCATCAGCGGCTCGAGCAGCACTGGCTTCGCCTTAGCGACAGCCTCCTTGAGCACCTGCGAACCGGCCATCTTGAAGGCCATTTCGGAGGAGTCAACCTCGTGGTAAGCGCCGTCTTCGAGGGTTGCCTTGATGTTGACCAGCGGGTAGCCAGCGAGGTAGCCGTACTGCATCGCGTCCTGGATACCGGCATCCACGGAAGGGATGTACTCCTTCGGCACGCGACCACCGGTGACCTCGTTGACGAACAGGTAGGTTGCGCTCTCGCCCTCTTCCAGGGTCTCTGGATCCGGGTTGTAAGGCTCGATGGAAACGATAACCTTTGCGAACTGACCGGAACCACCAGTCTGCTTCTTGTGGGTGTAGTCCAGGGACTGCACCTTCTTGCGGATGGTCTCGCGGTACGCAACCTGTGGAGAACCAATGTTCGCCTCGACCTTGAACTCGCGCTTCATGCGGTCAACGAGGACGTCGAGGTGGAGCTCGCCCATGCCGCCGATAACGGTCTGGCCGGTCTCCTCATCCAGGTGAACGGTGAAGGTTGGGTCCTCTTCAGCAAGCTTCTGAATAGCGGTGCCCAGCTTCTCCTGGTCAGCCTTGGTCTTCGGCTCAATAGCAACCTGAATAACCGGATCCGGGAAGTCCATGGACTCGAGGATGATCGGATGATCAGGGTTGCACAGGGTGTCACCAGTAGTGGTGTGCTTCAAGCCAATGAACGCGTAGATGTTGCCGGCGTCAGCGTGCTCAACCGGGTTCTCCTTGTTCGCGTGCATCTGGAAGAGCTTGCCCACGCGCTCACGCTGCTGCTTGGTGGAGTTCATCATGTTCTCGCCCGGGATAGCCTGGCCCGAGTACACGCGCACGTAAGTCAGCTTGCCGAAGAACGGGTGCACAGCAATCTTGAACGCCAGTGCAGAGAACGGCTCATCAACGGAAGGCTTACGCGTGAGGTCTTCCTCACCGTCGACGGAGGTGCCGTGAACCTCGCCGATATCCAGCGGAGAAGGCAGGTAATCGACGATGGCGTCCAGCACAGGCTCGACACCCTTGTTGCGGTACGCAGTACCACAGAACACTGGGTAAACTTCCGAATTAACGGTCAGCTTACGGATGCCAGCCTTGAGCTCTTCGATCGTGAGCTCTTCGCCGCCGAAGTACTTCTCCATGAGCTCTTCGTCGGACTCAGCAACGGTCTCGACGAGCTTCTCACGGTACTCCTCAGCCTTTTCCTTCAGATCGTCCGGGATCTCGGTGATCTGTGCAGGAGTGCCGGTCTCGACCTTGCCTGGCCACAGCATTGCCTTCATCTCGAGAAGGTCAACGACACCGTCAAAGTCATCCTCAGCACCGATCGGAAGCTGCATTACCAACGGCTTGGCGCCGAGACGATCGACGATCGTGCCAACGGTGTAGTAGAAGTCAGCGCCCAGCTTGTCCATCTTGTTGACGAAGCAGATACGCGGAACGTCGTACTTTGCAGCCTGACGCCAGACCTGCTCAGACTGCGGCTCAACGCCTTCCTTGCCGTCAAACACAGCAACTGCGCCATCGAGCACGCGCAGGGAACGCTCAACCTCAACGGTGAAGTCCACGTGACCCGGCGTATCGATGATGTTGATCTGGTTGTTATTCCAGAAGCAGGTCACTGCTGCGGACGTAATGGTGATGCCGCGCTCTTTCTCCTGCTCCATCCAGTCGGTGGTTGCGCCACCGTCGTGGGTCTCGCCGACCTTGCGGTTAATACCGGTGTAGAACAGAATGCGCTCTGTCGTGGTGGTCTTACCAGCATCGATGTGCGCCATGATGCCGATGTTGCGGACCTTGTGCAGATCCTTAAGCACTTCTTGTGCCACGTTATTTACCCCAACTTAAAAGTCGTCGACGTGCTGCACACGTCTTGGCGAATATTTACCTAGTTCATTGTGCCACTGTTTGCCCAAGATGGGCAGAGCCAGCCTGTAAGTCACTTCAAAACAAAAACCCGGACGCCGCACGTGCACCCACATTGGTGGGTAACCACGTATGCAATTGTGCACACGTTGTCCGTGTCAGCATGGTCCGGGCGCTTTGTTTCATATATGACCTACCGGCGACTACCAGCGGTAGTGAGCAAACGCGCGGTTTGCCTCGGCCATCTTGTGGACGTCCTCGCGACGCTTCACGGATGCACCCAAGCCGTTGGACGCGTCCAGGATCTCGTTAGCGAGACGCTCGATCATCGAGTTCTCACGACGCTGGCGCGTGAAGGTGACCATCCAGCGCAGAGCCAGAGTGGTTGCACGAACTGGCTTCACCTCGACTGGAACCTGGTAGGTAGCGCCACCGACACGACGGGAGCGAACCTCAAGGTCAGGACGGATGTTGCCGAGTGCCTTTTCCAAGGTGCCAACCGGATCGGTGCCGGTCTTTTCACGGCAGATCTCGAGTGCACCGTAGACGATGCGCTCAGCGGTGGACTTCTTGCCGTCGAGAAGCACCTTGTTGACCAGCTGGGTCACGAGTTCAGAGTTGTATACCGGGTCCTTAACGATGGGACGCTTCGGAGCTTGCTGCTTACGCATTTCTGATTACTGTCCCTTCTTTGCGCCGTAGCGGGAACGAGCCTGCTTACGATCCTTGACACCCTGGGTATCCAAGGAACCACGAATAATCTTGTAGCGAACACCCGGGAGGTCCTTCACACGACCACCACGGACAAGCACCATGGAGTGCTCCTGGAGGTTGTGGCCCTCACCTGGGATGTATGCGGAGACCTCAATACCGGAGGTCAGACGAACACGAGCAACCTTACGAAGCGCCGAGTTCGGCTTCTTCGGCGTGGTGGTGTACACGCGGGTGCACACGCCACGACGCTGCGGGGAACCCTTCAGCGCTGCAGTTGCTACCTTGCCACGCTTGTCGTGGCGGCCCTTGCGGACCAGCTGCTGGATAGTTGGCATAGATTTTCCTTCTAATTTTTACGCTGAGGCGGACAATCGCCTGAACATGCAAAAATGAGGGCTCTTTCCCGGGGCCCTGCCGCACGTCCAGAACACTCCGCCACGTTTATGCGAAAACGATCAGACACTTCACCTTGAGGTGGTGAACCGTCCGACAGAGTATCACGAACCACCCCAGCTTTGCAAGACCGAAACTTCCTCCACAGCACATACCCCTATTCGAGGGTGTGCTGAAGATGCATAGCAACGCTACTACACCTACCCCTATCGTCCGACGTCCACCAAGGGCACACACCCCCATGGCTACCACATGTTGTACCTCAGTGACTCTTTGTGTCCATATCTACTAAATACGACCAATGGAATTACAGCTACGTTAGTTACGAACCGAGAGAAAGGAAGCAGCATGGCCGCCAACAACGTCGACCCCCAAGCCACCATCAACGAATACCTCCACCGCGCTGACTGGCGCATCAACGCAAACGCCAACCAGGACTACTCGCTCGGCGGAATGATTCTCAACTCCGCCGGCAAAATCACCGCCAACTACTGGCTGGACGAAGTGTTTTCCGACGTCGCCGGCAATGCCCACCGCAACGGCGACCTCCACATCCACGATCTCGACATGCTCTCCGGGTACTGCGCAGGGTGGTCATTGAGGCAGCTCCTTGAAGAAGGGTTCGGAGGGGTACCTGGCACGATATCTTCTCTGCCACCAAAACATTTCTCCTCCGCGTGCGGACAAGTAGTGAACTTCCTCGGCACACTGCAGAACGAATGGGCTGGCGCGCAGGCATTCTCCAGCTTCGATACCTACATGGCACCATTCGTGCGGCTGGACTCGCTCACCTACGAGGACGTCTTGCAACACATGCAGGAGTTCGTCTTCAACCTCAACGTTCCCTCGCGTTGGGGGACGCAGACTCCGTTCACAAACCTTACATTTGACTGGACGTGCCCTCAGGACCTCGCTGAGCAGACTCCGTTCATCGGTGGAGACCCTGTCGACTTCACTTACGGCGAGCTCCAAGAAGAGATGGACATGATCAACCGCGCGTTCATTGAGGTTATGTCCCAAGGCGACGCCGACGGCCGACCATTTACCTTCCCCATCCCGACGTACAACATCACCAAGGACTTCGACTGGGGCTCGCCAAACGCGAAAGCCCTGTTCGACATGACTGGCAAGTACGGCCTCCCCTACTTCCAAAATTTCCTCAACTCGGATTTGGACCCAGGCATGATCCGCTCGATGTGCTGCCGCCTCCAACTCGACCTGCGTGAGCTACTCAAGCGCGGAAACGGTCTGTTCGGTTCCGCGGAGCTCACTGGCTCCATTGGCGTAGTCACCCTGAACTGCGCACGCCTCGGGTACCTCTTCCCCAACGATGAGGCTGCGCTACTGCGCAGGGTTGACGAGTTGATCGAGGTGGCTGTCGATACGCTGGAGCGGCGTCGCGCGTTTGTGCAAGATTGCTTCGATAAGGGGCTATACCCGTACACGAAACGGTGGTTACCGGGGTTTGACAACCACTTCACCACCATCGGGGTCAATGGTTGCAACGAAATGGTACGTAACTTCACGCACGGCGCCTACGACATCACCGACCCCCAAGGCCATGCACTTGTGGCGCGCCTGCTCGACCACATCAATGCCCGCATCACGGAAGCTCAGGAACGTACAGGGCACCTCTACAACCTAGAAGCGTCCCCCGCGGAAGGCGCAACGTACCGCTTTGCACGCGAGGACCGTGCCCGCTATCCCGGCATCATCCAGGCAGGTACCGAGGAGCAGCCGTACTACACCAACTCCTCCCAGCTGCCTGTTGCGCACACTCCAGATCCGTTCGCGGCGCTCGCCGCCCAGGAGGACCTGCAAACGAAGTACACCGGCGGCACGGTGCTTCACCTGTACATGGGCGCAGCAATGTCCAGTGGCGAAGCAACCGCCAAGCTCGTACGACGCAGCCTAGAAACCTTCCGCCTGCCGTACATCACTATCACGCCGACGTTCTCCATCTGCGCAAACCACGGCTACATCTCCGGCGAGCACCCCGAATGCCCGCACTGCGGAAGCGCCACCGAAATGTGGACGCGCGTAATGGGCTACTTCCGGCCCGTGCAAAGCTTCAACACTGGGAAGAAGGGTGAGTTCGCTGAGCGTCACTACTTCGCAGAAGCCTTCGCCTAACCTGCCGGTGGCGGGGATCATTCCGTTCTCCGCCACCGACTGGCCCGGCCGTCTCACGGTCACGGCATTCACACAAGGCTGCCCACTGCGCTGCAGCTACTGCCACAACCCTAGCTTGCAGGAATTTACTCCTGCTCCCCACGATTTCTCGGAAGTGCTCGACTTACTGCGGGCTCGACACGGACTTATTGACGCCCTCGTCATTTCCGGCGGCGAACCACTCGCATGCGCAGGTCTCGGCGAAGCGATTGCCGCGGCCCATGAGATCGGGTTTCCCGTCGGGCTACACACGAGTGGTTACGTTCCCGCGAGGCTGGGTTCCATTCTCGCTGACTCGGCTACCCGCCCCGACTGGATCGGGTTCGACGTCAAGGCGCTTCCCGAGCACTTACCCTCGGTCGCTGGTGTCACCAGCGTGGTGGCTGCACGGATGTGGGAAAGCCTCGACATCGTGTGCACCGCGGCCCGCGAACATGGCATGGGACTGCAGCTGCGTACTACGTTGTGGCCGGGGTCCGTCATCGAGCAAAACATCGACCAGCTGCAGGACGCCGCCGCACAGCGGGGCCACGCGCTGGTATTGCAGTGGGCTCGCGGAGTTGACGCCGACGGCGTGTACAGCGCCTAAGGCAAAGCGCCCCGCCTCCCTGGGTTCAGGGGGCGGGGCGCCGGTGCTGGGGTAGCAGACCTAGCTATAAGCCAGAGTCACTAGATCTGGTCGTACCCGTATTCCTCCAGTGGGACGGAGGCGCCGGTGTAGTCGCCGTATGCCTCGTCGCCGTAGATGCCGTCGCCGAAGGACGGGATCGAGTAGGCGGCGGAGCGGGCGGCTTCCGTCGGCTTGACCGTGATGTTGCGGTAGCGCGAGATACCGGTACCAGCCGGGATCAACTTACCGATGATCACGTTCTCCTTCAGACCGATCAGCTGGTCAGAACGCTTGTTGATAGCAGCGTCCGTGAGCACACGCGTGGTCTCCTGGAACGAGGCGGCGGACAGCCAGGACTCGGTTGCCAGGGAGGCCTTGGTGATACCCATGATCTCGGAGCGCATCTCTGCTGGCTCGCCACCATCTGCAACAGCTGCAGCGTTGACCTGGCGTGCCTCCGACAGATCCACAAGCGTACCCGGCAGGAACTCGGTGGTACCCGAGTCGATGACGGTGCCGCGTCGCAGCATCTGGCGGATGATGATCTCGATGTGCTTGTCGTGGATGGACACACCCTGGGTGCGGTACACGGCCTGCACTTCGTCGATGAGGTGCTTCTCCACACCACGGCGGCCGAGAACCTCGAGCACGTCGTGCGGGTCAGCAGCGCCGCGCAGGAGGCGGTCGCCCACGTTGACGTGGTCGCCTTCACGTAGGGAGCGCTCGATCATCGCGTTCGGGTTGGACTCCATCGGGCGGCGGACCTGTGCGAGGCCCTGGCGCTTCGACAGCTTCTCGTAGACCACAACGTCGGAGCCGTCATCCGGGTGGATGGTGAGCGTCCAGAAGTTGCCTTCGTCTTCGAGGGTGACGGTGCCGGCCACGGATGCGATCGGGGCGCAGTTCTTCGGCACGCGGGCCTCGAACAGCTCCTGAACACGTGGCAGACCACCGGTAATGTCGCCACCGACACCACCCTGGTGGAAGGTACGCATGGTCAGCTGGGTACCAGGCTCACCAATCGACTGTGCAGCCACGATACCGACGGCTTCACCGATGTCGACAAGCTTGCCGGATGCCATGGACTTGCCGTAGCACTTCGCGCAGACGCCGGTTGGGGTCTGGCAGGTCAGGACGGAGCGGACCTTGACTTCCTCGACACCGGCGGCGACGAGGGCGTCGATACGCTCTTCCGAAAGCTCAGCGTCGGCTTCGAGCACAACGTTGCCCTCGGCGTCCTTCGCGTCGGATGCCAGTACTCGGCCAGCGACGGAGGTCTCGACGAACTCGTCGCGGACGAACTTCTCACCGGCAAGCTGCGCAACTGGAACCTTGACTCCCTGGCGGGTGCCGCAGTCGTGCTCGCGGACGATGACGTCCTGGGCGACGTCGACAAGACGGCGGGTCAGGTAGCCGGAGTCTGCGGTACGCAGTGCCGTATCCGCCAGGCCCTTTCGGGAACCGTGGGAGTTGTTGAAGTACTCCATCACTGTCAGGCCTTCGCGGAAGGAGGTCTTGATCGGGCGGGTGATGTACTCACCGCGCGAGTTCACGACCATGCCCTTCATGCCGGCCAGGGTCCAGATCTGACGCATGTTACCGGCAGCGCCAGACTTCACGATCATCGGAATCGGGTTGTCATCCGGGTACAGCGCCTCAACTGCTTCACCGACCTGGTTCGTGGCGTCCTGCCACAGCTCCACGAGACGGTCGTAGCGGTTCTCCTCGGTCAGGGCACCCTTCTCCCAGTACTTGCGCTCGATCTCTTCGGCGCGCTGCTCGTACTGCTCAAGGATTTCCGTCTTGTTCGGAAGCACCAACACGTCGGACATGGAGATGGTCACGCCGGAACGGGTCGCCCAGTAGAAACCGGCGTCCTTCAGCTTGTCCAGCGTCTGGGCAACGGTAATCATTGGGTACTTCTCCACCATCGACTGGATGATGTCGCCCAACAGCACCTTGCCGGCGCCGCCGCCCTTACGGACCATCGCGCCTTCCTGGTACGGGAAGTTGAACGGAAGCAGCTCGTTGAACATGATGCGACCAAGGGTGGTCTCCATCATCCAAGCCTGGCCCTTCGACCAGCCGTCTGGGAACTGCTCAGCTTCAATCTCAATCGTCGGACGCAGGTGGTCGATGCGCACCTTGATCGGTGCCTGCAGGCCAAGTACGCCCAGGTCGTAGGCCATGATGGCCTCACGGTAGGAGGAGTACACGCCCTTGGCTGGGCCGTTCTCGTCGGCTGGGGTGAAACGACCCTCGCCGCCGATCTCGTCCTCGCCCTTTTCCATGGTCAGGAAGTACAGGCCGGTCACCATGTCCAGGCGAGGCATCGCCAGTGGCTTGCCGGATGCCGGGGACAGGATGTTGTTCGAGGACAGCATCAGGATGCGGGCCTCTGCCTGCGCCTCCGCGGACAGTGGCAGGTGGACTGCCATCTGGTCACCGTCGAAGTCAGCGTTGAACGCCTCACAGGCCAGCGGGTGCAGCTGGATTGCTTTACCCTCGACCAGCTTCGGCTCGAACGCCTGAATGCCAAGACGGTGCAGGGTTGGCGCACGGTTCAGCAGCACCGGGTGCTCGGAAATCGCCTCTTCGAGGACGTCCCACACCTCAGGGCGCTGGCGCTCCACCATGCGCTTCGCCGACTTAATGTTCTGCGCGTACTCATTGTCCACGAGGCGCTTCATCACGAACGGCTTGAACAGCTCGAGCGCCATCAGCTTCGGCAGACCACACTCGTGCATCTTCAGCTGCGGACCAACAATAATGACCGAACGGCCAGAGTAGTCCACACGCTTACCCAGCAGGTTCTGGCGGAAGCGACCCTGCTTACCCTTCAGCAGGTCAGACAGGGACTTCAGCGGACGGTTGCCTGGGCCCGTGACAGGGCGGCCACGACGGCCGTTGTCGAAGAGGGCGTCGACAGACTCTTGCAGCATGCGCTTCTCGTTGTTCACGATGATCTCTGGGGCTCCCAGGTCAATCATGCGCTTCAAACGGTTGTTGCGGTTAATCACGCGACGGTACAGGTCATTCAGATCCGAGGTGGCGAAACGGCCACCGTCGAGCTGCACCATCGGGCGCAGCTCTGGTGGGATCACCGGGATCGCGTCCAGGATCATGCCGGCAGGATCGTTGCCGGAACGCTGGAACGCAGCCACGACCTTCAGGCGCTTCAGTGCGCGGACCTTCTTCTGGCCCTTGCCCTCAGCGATGATGGTGCGCAGTTCCTCTGCCTCAGCTTCGAGGTCGAAGTTGCGGATCAGCGTCTGGATCGCCTCAGCGCCCATGCCGCCGGTGAAGTAATCCTCATAACGGTCCACGAGCTCTTCGTAGAGGAACTCGTCGATAATCATCTGCTTCGGAGCAAGCTTCTGGAAGGTCGACCAGATCTCGTCGAGGCGCTCAACCTCACGCTCGCCAGCCTCACGGATGTGCTGCATCTCCTTGTCAGCAGCATTCTGCACCTTCTTACGGGCAGCAGCAGTCGCGCCGGCGGCCTCGAGCTCAGCGAGGTCCTCCTCCAGCTTCTGTGCACGCTCCGCAATCTCGGCGTTAGCGTCCTGCTCAACTTCCTTCTTCTCGAGCAGCATCTCCGCCTCGAGCGTCGACATATCGTTGTGACGCGCCTCCTCATCAACACTGGTGATGATGTTGGCAGCGAAGTAAATGATGCGCTCCAGATCCTTCGGAGCAAGATCCAGCAGGTAACCAAGGCGCGACGGGACGCCCTTGAAGTACCAAATGTGGGTCACCGGCGCAGCCAGCTCAATGTGGCCCATGCGCTCACGGCGAACCTTCGACTTGGTGACCTCGACGCCACAACGCTCACAAATGATGCCCTTGTAGCGAACACGCTTGTACTTGCCACACGCACACTCCCAGTCACGGGTAGGACCGAAGATGCGCTCGCAGAACAGGCCGTCCTTTTCCGGCTTCAACGTGCGGTAGTTAATCGTTTCGGGCTTCTTGACCTCACCATGCGACCAACGACGGATGTCGTCAGCAGTAGCCAGGCCGATGCGAAGCTCGTCGAAGAGGTTTACGTCAAACACGTAAATTCCCTTTCACCTCCCCAACGACGGGGAGGATTGCAGTTGGATAGATTCTTTCGTTCGTTCCTGGCTTAGGCGGTGTCCGCCGCGGAGCCCTCGTCACGTGACAGGTTGATGCCAAGGGAGGAACCAGCCTGATCAAAGTCGTCGTCATCGCCGTCGAGCTCCATCGGGGTGCCGTCCGTCGAAAGAACCTCGACGTTCAGGCACAGCGACTGCAGCTCCTTGAGCAACACCTTGAACGACTCCGGAATACCCGGGTCAGGGATGTTCTCGCCCTTCACGATGGCTTCGTACACCTTCACGCGACCAACCACGTCATCCGACTTGATCGTCAACAGTTCCTGCAGCGTGTAGGCGGCGCCGTATGCCTGCATCGCCCACACCTCCATCTCACCGAAGCGCTGGCCACCGAACTGGGCCTTACCGCCAAGCGGCTGCTGGGTAATCATGGAGTACGGACCAGTAGAGCGAGCGTGAATCTTCTCGTCAACCAGGTGGTGCAGCTTGAGCATGTACATGTAGCCGACGGAAATCGGGTACTTGAACGGCTCGCCGGAGCGGCCGTCGAACAGCGTGGTCTTGCCGTTCTCATCGACCATGACGTCACCGTCGCGGTTCGGCTTGGAATTCGCCAGCAGACCAGCGATCTCCTCGTTCGTCGCGCCGTCAAACACTGGGGTCGCGGTGAGCGACTCAGGCGGGACGTCGTACAGATGCTCAGGCAGCGTCTCGAGCAACTTGGCGTTCGCAGGATCGTCCGGGTTGACCGTCCAACCAGCCTTCGCCAACCAACCGAGGTGTACCTCAAGGACCTGGCCAATGTTCATACGACGCGGCACACCGTGGGTGTTCAGAATGATGTCCACCGGGGTGCCATCCTCCATGAACGGCATATCTTCCTGCGGCAGAATCTTGCCCACGACACCCTTGTTGCCGTGGCGGCCAGCCATCTTGTCGCCGTCCTGGATCTTGCGCTTCTGCGCAACATAGACGCGAATCATCTCGTTGACGCCTGGGGACAGATCGTCGTCGTCCTCGCGGGAGAAGCGACGAACCGCGATGACCTTACCGGTCTCACCGTGCGGCACCTTCAGGGAGGTGTCGCGGACCTCGCGGGCCTTCTCGCCGAAGATGGCGCGCAGCAGACGCTCCTCCGGAGTCAGCTCGGTCTCACCCTTCGGGGTGACCTTACCGACCAGGATGTCGCCGTCGCGCACGTCCGCACCGATGCGGATGATGCCGCGCTCGTCGAGGTCCTTCAGCACGTCCTCGGACACGTTCGGAATCTCGCGGGTGATTTCCTCGGCACCGAGCTTGGTGTCGCGGGCATCAATCTCGTGCTCCTCGATGTGCACGGAGGTCAGGATGTCATCCTCAACCACGCGCTGGTTCAGGATGATCGCGTCCTCATAGTTGTGGCCTTCCCACGGCATGAACGCAACCAGCAAGTTGCGGCCGAGCGCCATCTCGCCGTTCTTGGTGCCCGGACCGTCAGCCAGCACCTGACCAGCCTCAACGCGCTGACCGTGGTCAACGATCGGGACCTGGTTGTAGCAGGTTCCCTGGTTCGTACGCTCGAAAGTGCGCAGCATGTACGTGTCCTGGATGCCCTCGTCGTCCATGACGGTGATGAAGTCACCGGTCACGTTCGTGACGACGCCAGCCTTCGCCGAAATAATCGTGTCACCCGCATCGTACGCGGCGCGCTGCTCCATGCCCGTGGCCACGTACGCAGCCTCAGAGCGCAGCAGCGGCACAGCCTGCTTCTGCATGTTCGCACCCATGAGGGCACGGTTCGCGTCGTCGTGCTCGAGGAACGGAATCATTGCCGTTGCCACGGACACCATCTGGCGCGGGGAAATGTCGAGGTAATCGACGCCCTTCGGGCCGACGACGCCGATGTCGCCGTCCTTCAGACGGACCTCGATACGCTCACCGGTGAGGTTGCGGTCCTTATCCATTGGGGTCGCCGCCTGCGCGATTGCGTAACGGTCCTCTTCATCCGCGGTCAAGTAGTGGACCGTATCGGTCAGCTTGCCGTCTTCGACCTTCTGGTACGGCGTCTCAATAAAGTCGAACGCGTTCACGCGTGCGTAGGAGGAGAGCGCACCGATCAGACCAATGTTCGGGCCTTCCGGCGTCTCAATCGGGCACATGCGGCCGTAGTGCGACGGGTGCACGTCTCGGACTTCAATGCCGGCGCGCTCACGCGACAGACCACCAGGGCCCAGCGCCGACAGACGACGCTTGTGCGTCAGACCAGACAGAGAGTTGTTCTGGTCCATGAACTGCGACAGCTGCGAGGTGCCGAAGAACTCGCGGATCGCCGCGGAAACCGGGCGGACGTTAATCAGCGAGGTCGGCGTGATGGACTCCGCGTCCTGCGTCGTCATGCGCTCGCGCACAACGCGCTCCATGCGGGACAGACCAACGCGGACCTGGTTCTGGATCAGCTCGCCTACCGTGCGCAGACGACGGTTACCAAAGTGGTCAATGTCGTCCGTGTTGATCGAAATGACCTCGCCCTCTGGGGAAGTCATCTCGTGCTCACCTGCATGCAGGCGCACCAGGTACTCGAGGGTCGTCGCGATGTCTTCCTCGGTCAGCGTCATCAGGCCGTCGTGGTCGCCGCCAAGACCGAGCTTGCGGTTGATCTTGTAACGGCCAACTCGTGCCAGGTCGTAGCGCTTCGCCTTGAAGAACGAGTTCTCCAGCAGGGACTGCGCGAGGTCGCGCGTCGGCTGCTCGCCCGGGCGCTGCTTGCGGTAAATCTCCAGCAGCGCCTCGTCGGTGTTCGCCACACCGTCATTCTCGAGGGTGGACATCATGATCTCGGAGAAGCCGAAGCGCTCCGTGATCTGCTCCGTCGTCCAACCAAGCGCCTTCAGCAGCACCGTCACTGGCTGACGACGCTTACGGTCAATACGCACACCAACCGTGTCACGCTTATCGACGTCAAACTCCAACCACGCACCGCGCGAAGGGATCACCTTCACCGCGTGCAGCGGCCGCTCCGTCGACTTATCAATCGTCTCGTCGAAGTACACGCCCGGCGAACGCACCAACTGCGAAACAACAACACGCTCAGTGCCGTTGACGATGAAGGTGCCCTTGTCCGTCATCAGCGGGAAATCACCAATGAACACCGTCTGAGACTTAATCTCCTGGGTTTCATTGTTGATGAACTCCGCCGTCACATACAACGGCGCGGAGTAGTTAATATCTTTTTCTTTACACTCGTCGATCGTGTCCTTGACATCTTCGAAGCGCGGCTCGGACAGCGTCAGGCTCATGTTGCCCGAGTAGTCCTGGATTGGAGAAATCTCTTCGAGAATGTCCTCCAAGCCACTCGTGATACGCGCGTCGGCGCCGCGAGCTTCCTGCTCACGCTCACGCCACTCCTGCGTACCAACAAGCCACGCGAAAGATTCAAGCTGTACATCAAGAAGACCCGGGACAGCGATCGGCTCTGCGATCTTCGCGAACGAATAACGTTCGGGAGCCCCGGGAATTTCAGCCATTGACATGGTCTGGTTTGAGACTGCCAAGTTGGGTCCTTCCAGCACCTAAGGCGGACGCCGATCTCTACTCTGGCTCTGTAAAAATCGGCGTTTCCGCTGGGTAGATTAGCATTCGGTCTGCTTCGGAATACCCGCCCCCAGAGACAGCAAAATCACCTTGTCAAGTCAGCGCTTCGAAAATTCTCGACGCCAACAAAGCAAGGTTGACATAGCGGACTGGAGACGGCTTCCAGTGCACCGAATGAGTTTACACAATGCACCCAATGTTGTAAAGGGCAGCAACAATCCCCCGATTCAATGCCGTCGCGGGGAAGCTTAGCACTAAACGCAGGCGCGACGCTAACGCCGACGCGGCCACAACGCGCCAACCAGACCAATCAAGGTCAGCGCACCACCCAAACCGAGCACGCCCCACGTGAAGGCCTGCTGCACGGAAGGTCCGTAGGCGCCGTCGAGAAGCGAGATGAGCTCGGCCGTCTGCTGCTCGTCCATCGCGGCGTCGTAGGAAACAATGCCCTGGACCTCATTGCCGTCCACGTCAGCATAATAGTCGTTGACACGCTCCTGCATCCCCACGACCACGCCGGTGATCTGATCAACCAACAACTCGCGCTGCGCGCTATGCGTATAGAACGTGCGGACCGGCTCACCGTCTTCCCCTTCGACGGTCAACGTGTTTCGCATATCCGCGTACCGCTGCGCCACGTTCGTTGGCGCAATGACCTGCCGGAACCGCAGCACCGCGCGCCCAGCAACCGATTCCTCTGCGACGAACTCCGCGGGAGCAGCCCCACGCAACACCGGGTCGAACACCTGGTACGTCTCCTGCTTCACCGGCGACGGCAACTTCAGCCACGACCCCTCCATCGGGACATCGACGGCCGGCATCGCCATCACAAGCTGGACCTTTGCCGGTCCCTGCGCCTCACCGGTTTCACGGTCCAACGTATACGTCCACGTGCTCGCGCCGACAAGGTTTTCAAAGTCCGTACCCGCGTCCCCCGCACGCAACGTGTCCCCCACGCGCACGCTGGCAGAGTCCTTGCCCGCCGGATTCTGCACCTCCATGTGCAGCTGGTGCACCACCGGGGCCGGCTCACCCTCGCGGGTGCCGTCGGGATCGACCATCGTCAGCGTTACCGCCCCAAGGTCCAGCGGTAGCTTCGCGCCCGAGTTCAGCACACGCGGGGCCAGCAGACCACCAACCAACAACGCAATGCCGAGGCCCGCCAACAACGAAGCAATGATCCTGGATTTGGGCAGCATGGTGCGAAATCTTAGCACACAACGCGAAACACCCCGCCAGCCACAGTACGTGGCAACGGGGTGTTCGTCGAAAAGCTATGCAGCCTGCGAGATTACTTGAGGGTAACCTTTGCGCCAGCCTCTTCCAGCTTGGCCTTTGCAGCCTCTGCATCGTCCTTGTTTGCGCCCTCGAGGATAGCCTTTGGAGCACCCTCGACCATTTCCTTGGCGTCCTTCAGGCCCAGGCCCGGAACGAGCTCGCGGACAACCTTGATGACACCGATCTTCTTGGCGCCAGCGTCCTCGAGAACAACGTCGAACTCGTCCTTCTCCTCTGCAGCAGCAGCGTCGCCGCCAGCAGCGCCCGGAGCAGCAGCAACAGCAACTGGTGCAGCAGCGGTAACGTCGAAGACCTCCTCGAATTCCTTCAGGAACTCGGAAAGCTCGATGAGGGTCATTTCCTTGAACTGCTCAATGAGCTCGTCCTTAGACAGCTTAGCCATGGTGGCTTCCTTTCTATTGGTGGGCGGTTAGCCCAAGTTTGTAAGTGTGTTATGCGGCGTCGTTCTGCTTGTCCTGCAGCGCAGCGACAAGGCGAGCCGTCTTGGATGCCGGAGCCTCGAACAGCCCAGCAGCCTTTGCCAAAGAACCCTGGAATGCGCCAGCGAGCTTTGCAAGCGTGGTCTCGCGGTTGTCCATCTCAGCGATGGCGTCAACCTGAGCGGCGTCGATGGCAGCGCCATCCATGTAGCCACCCTTGATCACAAACGCGTCGTGATCCTTGGAGAACTTCTTCATGACCTTAGCAGCGTCGACAGCCTCGCCCTTAATGAAAGCGATAGCGGTCGGGCCGGTCAGAAGCTCGTCGAGACCCTCGATGCCGTGCTCGTTCGCAGCGATCTTGATGAGGGTGTTCTTGGCGACGTGGTATTCGACATCGAAGCCGAGATCGCCACGAAGAGTCTGCAGCTGACCAACGGTCAGGCCACGGTACTCCGTCAGCACGATGGAGCTAGCAGCGTCAAACTTCTCCTTCAACACAGCAAGCTCGCGCTCATTCTTCGGATTTGCCATTACACACGCCTCCTTCCAATAACTTCATGTCCTTCAATCCGCCCGGGACACAAAAAGTGCCCCGTGCAGAAGCACGAGGCACCATTAGAAAGGTAGGCCACGTTCCTCCTGCGTGGGTCGACCCCTGGAGAGGGGTACCTTCGGCCCCGAAGGGCGACCGACGGTCTTCGGTGAAACTTGAGCTCGGGTATTACCCGTTCAAACTTCGTTGTGGAACCCTACACGTCTTCTTGTGTACGCGCAACTCCGCGCAACATCCGCGCCGCCACCACGAACAACGCAATGCCTCCCAGCAGCGCCATCAAGCCAACACCGAGGATGAGCCCGCCCCAGAAACCGCTGGCAGTCACGCCCGTTGCGGGTTCCTCCTGCGCTGCTCCCTGGTCGAAAGATGAGACGATGCCACCGCCACCAGCCTGTATCGGAGCGTCCGGGATCGCTCTTCTTGTCGACGTCGGCTTCGCCCCCGTCGCCGTTGCCGCCTTCTGCTTCGGTGCCGATGTTGTTGTGGACTTCTGCGCCGGTTTCTGCGCCGTCGTCTGCTTTGGTGGCGCCTGCTTGGTCGCGGCCTTCGTTTCCGTCGCACGCACAGTACTTATTACAGTGCGCGGTGGCACTGGCTTTGACGGCGCAGTCGTTGCGGCTGGCCGTAGCTTCTGGCCGAACTTGCTCAACTCCTCGTCGATTGAGCGGATCCCCTTCGCCAATGCGCCCATCCACGTGTCGCTGGTCGCTGCATTGGAGCCGCACGAGTCCAGCTCACGATACCCGCTCGCGTACTGTTCGCGGGCCGTCGCGATGGCGGCGTCGCCGACCGCGAAGACCGCAACGAGCTCCGCGGAGTCAAACGCGAAAGTCACGGCGTAAAGTCCAGGCTCGGTGAATCCGAATGCCTGGTGGTCATGGGCGTTCGCCGGGTAGCTCAGCGTGCGGGACTTGTCGCCGGAGTCCAGCTCGAGCTTCGCGCCCTGCAGACCCTCGTGCCAGGTGTACATACGGCCGGGTCCGGCGACAGCAGTAATGCGGACGGTGGCGGGGGCTGGGTGGTGGGTTGTCGAGAACCCGAGCCATGGCAGGTCCGCCTTCTGCGACTGCGGCAACACCCACATGCGCTCGGAGCGGGTGGGGAACGTGTCGCGCAGCGTCGCAGGGATGTCCTGGCGAGCGCGGTCGGGAACCTCGAAGAGGAAGGTGCCGCTGGAGTGTCGCGCGGGGTTGTTGGGGTCGCGGTCGTCGATGAGCGCGGCCTCCCCCGTATCGACGGGCCCCATGTCCATATGCCCGTTCGCGATGAACGCCTCCGGGCGGGTGCGCAGCGCGGCGCAGTGCTTCGCAGTGGGTGCGGGTGCCGGTGCCGGTGCCGCGGTTGTCACTGGTGCTGTTGGTGTTGGTGTTGGCGGTTGCGTCGGTGACGGAGTGGGCGTCGATAGTGCGGGGGTGCGAAGTCCCGTCGTGGTGCCCTCCGGCAAACCGACGTCCGCGTCGGTGCCAACCAGCCAGTACTGGTCGGTCCAGCCGGTGTACTCAGTCTCACCGTTGGTCAGCTCGGCGCGACCCTGCCAACGCAGCTTATAAACGCCGGGCTTCGTAAACGTCCAGTTGAAATGGCCGTGCGCGCCAACCTCATACTCGACGGTGCGCATCTGTTCGTCAGCGCTATTGAAGAGGCGCTCGGCCGACGAGGCGGCGTTCTTAAAGAAGATCTGCACATCACCCGGACCATCGATGCCCAGCAGGTCGAAGTACATCATGTCGTCTTTGAAGTTGCTTGGCACAGCACCCGGCAGCTCGTGCGCCGGGTCAAATGCACCGATGCCGGACCAGATGGGGCGCCAATCATCGGTGAAATCCGAGTGCTGGGGCGCGAGCCACACCTGACTGCCCGGAGCGCCCAAAAAATCGAGGGAACCATCATCCGGGATGGTGAGGCGGGAGACGTCATTGCCGTCGGCGTCAGCGTCGAGAGGCAGACGGAAGCAGACGTCGCGCTGGTCGGTGACCTGCTGTCCGTCAACCGCACCAATGGACAGCTGGCCGTCGAACCGGGTGCCGTACAGCGCGTCATTGTGGGAGTGGTAGAGCAACTTACGCCCGGCACAGGGGTGGTCAAGGTCCTCCGGGAGGACGACGCCATGCCCCGGGTCACCGGGTTGATGCCCGGCAGGCGTGGTCGCGTGCGCCGGGGTGACAGTAAACGCGATCAGCGCAACCACAAGGATGAGTCTGCGGATCATGCCCGCACCCCTTTCCTAGCGAAGAGCCAACTCGCACCGAAGATGGCAGTCACACACAGTACAATCGTTGCGCCGGTCGGCGAGTCAAACGACCACGCCAGCCATACACCAACCACGCTGCCTACCACGCCAATCAGCGCGGCGAGGATCATCATGGTCTCCAGGTTGTCTGTAAACAGTCGCGCGGCGGACGCCGGGGTAACCAACAGTGCCAACACCAGAATGTTGCCGATCGTCTGCACCGAAACCACCACCGCGGCCGTCACACACAGGTACAACACCAAGTCCAGGAGCGCGACGCGCACGTTCATCGCGCGCGCCGTCTCTCGGTCGAGCGCCACCGCGGTCAGCCACGGCCGCAACACCACCACCAGCGACACAATGACAGCACACGTCGCAGCACTGACTATAAGGTCGCGCTCACTCACACCTGTCAGCGAACCAAACAAGAACGAACTCAGCGACGCTGTGTAGCCCTCAACGCGCGAAATAATCACCAAGCCAAGCGCGAACGCGGCCGCAAACACAATGCCAATCACCGCGTCCTCTTTCAGCGCACGCCGTTGCGACAGCACTGCAATCAACACCGCCACGATCAACCCGGCAACGGCCCCACCGAGCAGCACCGACACCTGCAGAGCGAACGCCAACGCAACACCCGGAAACACGGCGTGTGCCACCGCATCCCCGATAAACGCCATACCGCGTAGCACCACAAAACACCCAACGACCGCGCACAACACGGACGCCAACACTGCCGCCGTCAACGCGCGCGGCAAGAACGCCAGGTGCGGGTTGGCCACGTCAGCCAAGAATTGCAGAAACCCGATCTCAAGCACGGGATACCTCTTTCACATGTGTTTGCAGCGCCGCCAGCCATGGCGAATCCGGGCCGACGCCGAACGTGTCCATCCAGGGGCGGGCGTCGTCAAGATCAGCGGGAGCCCCGTCCGCGACGATGCCACCGCGGAACAGCAGGAGGCGATCACAGGAGTCAACAGCCTCCACGATGTTGTGCGTGGACATCACGATCGCGATTCCGCGGGAAGCCAGCTGACGAAACAGCGCTAGCAGCTGCTCAGTAGACGGGATATCGAGGCCGGTGAACGGCTCGTCGAGGAACAGCGCGCCTGGACGACGCACCAGGGCGCGCGCCACCAATACGCGTTGGCGCTGCCCTCCGGAAAGCGCCGCGATCGGCCGGTGTGCCAGGTCTTGGAGGTTCACAGCTTCGAGTGCTTCCGCCACAGCTTCGTGGTGCTCCGCCTTAGGCCGCGCGTACCACGGGCGCAGGTCAAGCGTGGCGTTCATGACAGCGGACGCGACATCGATCGGGAAATCCCAGGCGACGTCGTGACGCTGCGGGACGTACCCCACCACTTTGCGCACCGCGTGGCCCGTACACTCCCCTACCCGCACCGTTCCGGCTGCGCCGGGAATCAGGCCGAGCGTTGCACGCATCAGCGTGGTCTTCCCCGCCCCGTTCGGACCGAGCAGCGCGACGAACTGCCCGGCAGGCACAAGAAGATCAACTCCCTCAAACACCGGGCGACCCGGGTACCCGGCGCGCAAGCCTCGCACCTCTATAAGCGGTTGCGTGCTCACGCGCGACGCTCCTTCCGAGAACGCGCCACTAGAAGCGCCACCAGCGCGAGCACCAACACGCCGATCACCCCACCAGCGATCAGCCCCGCATTCAGCGTGCTCTGGCTATCTGCCTGTTCTTCCGTCGCAGCACCCTCGCGCCACGGCCCGTTGAACTGCGCGGACTGCGCCGCCGCTACGTCCGTCCCGTCGCCTACAGCCATGCGCACCAACTGCTCGTCCGTGTGAACGGTGCCAGCGTCATCCTTCACCACTGCTCGCACCCCGACCAGGTGCACTCCCGGCTCGGTGAAGACCCAATTGGCGTGGGTATGCGTGTTCGGCTCCACCCACATTGGCTGCACACCCGGCTCAGTAGTCGTCCACAGCAACTGTGGTGCGTGGAACCCGCCCGGTTGCAGGAACAGGGAGAACTCGCCTGGCCCTTCGTGTCCGCCGAACTCCAGGCTCACGCCGTTTCCGGAGTGTTCGAGCAGGCTCGCGGCCTGCGTGTTCCACCCCAGCCACGGCACCCCGGCAACCTCAGTCTGTGGGATCACCCAGACGTCCGCACCTGGCTTTGCGCCGGTGAAGGCGAAGTCGTCGCCGTCGGGGAGGGTTTGCTTCGCGGCATCGGTCACGCGGAACACCACGTCGTCGAGGTGACGCCATACGGGCGGTTGCTGTGTGTCGTCGCGAGCGAGAAATTCAAGGGTATCCCCGTTGAATGTCGCGCCTAGATCGACGTGACCGGCGTCAATAACTGTGTGCTCACCGGCTGGCGCAATCGCCTCATCTGCGCTGACCACCTGTTGTAACGCAGGATCGTTGTTGGCGGCCTGCGCATTCGCGATCGCAGGAGTTGCCACGATCATCGCAGCAACCATCAGTGGGATAATTCGAAGTTTCATTGTTCGCTCATTTCTCATTTCGTCCGAGGCACCTGCGTATCGACGCAGCATTCGCCTCCACAAGGTGTATATAGGTATCGGCTGGCCCAGACCCCGGAGGATCCAATGTGTCGCCCCAGATTGGGCATACCTCTATGCCAAGCTGGGCGGCGGTTTCTGTCAGCACTGTGCTGCGCCCCGCCAACTGTGGTTCCAGGAAGACCGCGGGCACGTGCAGATTCTCCAGTGTGCGGGTGAACGCGATGACATCACGCGGGCTCGGCTCCACGCTGGGGTTTGGCGTGACAAAACCTGCAACTCGCATTCCATATGCCCGCGCGAGGTAGGCGTATCCATGGTGTGTAGTCACCAGGTTGCGTTGTTCCTCCGGAACCGCGGAGACAGACTCGTGCATCATTTCATCCGCTGCGTCCAGTTTTTGCAGGTAGTCGCGGGCGTTTGCCTGGTAGATTTCCGCGTGGTGCGGATCCACCGCAGCCAACTCGTCACGGATTACCTGAACGATCGCTTTCATCGCCCGAACGTCGTGCCACACATGCGGGTCCAGCTCACCATGCACATGATTGCCCAGTACCGCCTGCGGGAGCAGGTAGGTTTCCTCCCCCGGCGTACCGAGGAATCGGAAGGGGCGCTCCGGAGGGATCGGCTGCAGGGTTGTATTCGGCACTGTGACGGCTACGTTCACTGGATCCATGCGGCCATCGTCATCCGAGTTGAGCACGAGGTGAGCCGCACCTTGCCCATCAAGCTCTGTTGTAATGTCGACGTGCCCCTTCTCCACCGCGTGCAACCCCGGCGTTACCCGCGCGGGATCCTGCCCCACAACGACCGTCACCGTCGACTCCACACTTGCGCGCTCAGGTGCACCGACGGCATCGCGAATATGCGATTCAAACCTCAGCTTGTACACGCCTGGCTTGGAAAATGCCCAGCTCAAGTGAGTATGCGCGTCAACCGGCAGGGTCTTTACGTCACGGCTATCCAGCCCGTCGTGAGAGTTGAACACCACCTCCGGGGTGCCGAAGGTTCCCAGGATGAACGCGAAAGTGGCACCGGGGCCGTCAACATCTACAAGGTGTAAGTCCGCGACTCCCGTCGTCGGGAGCTGTTGGCCCGTATCCACCCGCAACCCGAGCCACACCGCATCTAGGCTCGCGTCCTCCACAAGCGGAATCGGCGCAAACCCGTACCGTTGCGCCTCCTGCGCAAGTGCCACGACCGGAGTCGTGTCACGCACGGTCGCCGCAATCGTATTCGTTAAAGACTGTGGCTCCAACAACAGTCCGTTGGTAAAAATGGCATCCGCATACGCGATGTCGCGTGTGGCATGCAAGCTCGGTTCGTAGCTGTGCGGATCAACCCCACGCGCCATCAGCGTGTGCACATCAGCCACATCACCTGCAACGTTTTGAACCGCATCCGCCAAAATAGGTGTCGACGCCACCACCGACGCCTTCCCCTCTCCCACCGACTGCCCTTCCGGTGCGCTACACGCCCCGAGCAGCGCCACGCACATCAGCACAGCGGCTCGTTGAAAAAACTGGATCACCGGTGGCCACCGAAACCCCACGCTGCGGCGACACGACGGCGCAACGACGCATCCAAACACAACCAACCCGCACCAAAGACAAACACGCCCAAGCCGAGCACAGCCACCGGCAGCGTCATCACTGTCGTACCCGTTTCTGCAAGGGCCCCACCGCGTTGCGCGGGAGCAACATCCTGCTGCTGGTGATCTTGTGATTGCAACTGAGTCTCTCCCTGATCAGGCGCTGGATTCGCGTTGCTCGCCGCCACTGGCTGCGCGCACTCGCCCTCCTCGTCAAAGACGGAGCCAAAGTCGAAGTGACCATCGTTCGCGTTACCGGCGCCGCCAATGTCAAAGGTGAGCGTCGCCTCCCCGCTCACCGGCTCGCCATTACTCGTCGTCGCGCTTTGACGAACTGTCACCGTGTAAGTCCCCGGAGCACTGAACATCCAGTTTGGATGCACATGTGAATTCGCAGGAATGGTATGGCTGCCCTGCGCCTGCCCATCCACGCCACGGAACCACTCCTCGCCCACGACCTGACCGAGCCCACCCTGCGTGAACACAAACATGGCACCAGGTCCATCAAAATTTGTAATCTCCCAGGCCACATCCCCAGAAGTGTGCTCAAGCAGCGACGGATGCTGCGTATTCGCTCCAAGCCATGGCACACCGGCTTGCTGAGTTGCACCGATCATCCACGCGGTACCGGCCGGAATTGGCCCAACTGGATTGGAGAGCTGCTGCTTTGCTGCATCACCCAGCCCAAAAACGAGCTCTGCGGGATCGCGCCACTCGGCCGGAACAGTGCGGTCGTCTTTCACCATCGGGTGCAGTGTCGGGTGGCATTCCGCCGCGAAAGCAGGCGTCGACATGGAAAGGAGCAGTAATGTCGCGGCGAGCGCTCGCAGAATCTTGAAGACAGAAAATTTCACCTAATGAACATTATTTTCATTAGCGTTCGCATGCAAGTCATACGTTATCCACAGGGCACTTCAGAAAACGCCACACAAGAAGAAGTTATCCACAGGTAGCGTGAAAAGCCTTTCCCAGGCGTTCTGCAACCACATATGTTCAGGTTATGAACTTCAAGACATTCCTAGAATCCATGTCCACGCAGGCACTCGACGTACTGGACGGCTTCGATTACGAAGCCGCCATCGAAGCAGGCGTCGATCCCACACGAGCCCGCGCCTGGCGCCAGCTCCACGACATCTACTTCGGGCCCACAAAATCCCGACAAAAACAGCGACTCGCTACCGAAAAGGCTCGACGCTACGGCTTCTCACTCGACCAACTCGCTATGATCGAACGGCGCTTACGCCCCATCAAGTCCGCGCGAACACGCACCAAACTGCGCCTCGTACTCCTCGATACCAAGGGCACATACAAAAAGCTCAGCGAACGCGCAAAAGCACTTCTTCCGAACAACACCAAGCCCCAAAACGACCGCCTCACATTTTCGCCTTCCCGCAATGGGCGCCGCACCATGACGCTCACCACCAACGAGCGCGACCTCGCCGACCTTGAACACGCCCTCACCCAAGACATGGACCCCAAGACGCCACCCACGAAACTCATGCTGCGCAGATTCCTCGACATCATACGTGGCGACGGCCGTTCCGTCCCCCACGCGGTCCCCCGACCTCTCTTGCTCATTCCACTCCCCCAGTGGATCCAAATACAGCGCGGCCACGGCGACGAGACCACCCTCACCCTGACCGATGGCACCACCATGACAGGCGCCGAATACCTAAACAGCCACGTCGCCACCACCGAGAACGAGCTCGAAGCCGCCGTCTTCCACCCACAGCACGGGGCAGTCAACCTCTACCGGACACAACGCCTCGCAAATGACAAGCAGCGCGCTCTGGCCCGCGCCGTTACCCCCGGCTGCCCAGTGCCTGGATGCCGCCATGCAGCCGACGCCTGCGAAATCCACCACATCACTGCATGGCAACACGGCGGGGAAACGAACATCAACAACCTGTCGCCATTGTGCCGCTACCACAATCGCGTCAACGACGACGACCCCCAACGAGCACGCCGAGGTCGGATCGAAATTGTGGACGCACAACCGCTCTGGCACTCACCACGCGGCTACTCCGCCCCAAACCCAGTCCACCGACCTGGTGCGATGAAAATGTTGTACACATAGCAAAACGCCCACCACGACGGGGCCGAAGTGGGCGTCGAAAAGCTGCTGACTAGAACTGACGCTTCATCCAGTTCACGATGACCTCATTGAACTCATCAGCCTTCTCAACCTGCGACCAGTGGCCACACTGTGCGAAAAGGTGAGCGTCAGCGGACGGAATTGTGTTCACCAGGTCCCACGTGCGCTGCGGCGTAATCACGACGTCTTGCATGCCGTGCACTAGCAGAACCGGGATCTCGACCTTCGACAGCACGTCGAAGTCGAGTGGAAGCTCGGTACGGTCACGGTCACGCGCCTGCACAACCTCCTGTAGGCGATCAGACGCCGTATCGTTCAGCGCGGACTGATAGCGCAGCGACACGAGCTCATCGGTGATCAGCGACTTATCCACCACGAACTGCTCGAGCGTGTTGCGGATACCTTCTTCGGTCAGCTTCGGGTTCGAATGACCCTTCAGCGCGCCGGTCAACTTCGCCCCACCGGTGCCCATGGAGATGATGCCCTTCACACGCTCCGGGTGGTCGATGATCATCTGGAAGCCAACCCAGCCACCGAGCGAGTTACCAACAATCCAGGTCTTTTCAATTCCCAGGGCATCCAGCACACGGATTGCGTGCTCAACCCACTCGCGGATACCGTACTTGGTGCCCTCAGCTACGACGGTCTGGCCGTAACCAATGGAGTCGATCGCGATGCATCGTGCGTTCTCGGAGATGGTCGGAAGGTTCAGCCACCAGTTCGCGGCTGCAGTCACGCCCGTGCCGGAGCCGTGGAGGAACAGTACTGGTTCGCCCTCGCCGAGATCGTGGTAGTGAGTGAGCTCGCCGGGTGCCGTCTCCAGCCACTTGTCCTCGAGCCCGAAGAATTCGTCAGTCTTGTAATCAGGAATGGAAATTTCAGTCATACAGCCAACATAGCGACGAACCCACGCACACGCCGGAGTGTTCCAGTCCGTGGCACACGATAGACACTATCCGGTTACACTGAGCCTATGGTTCAAGACGCAAAACCAAACTCCATCGACAAGGCGTTCGGCATTCTGAAAGCGTTCAAGAGCGAGGACGTCAACGGGGTTGGCGTTTCAGAGTTAGCCCGGCGCGTCGATCTTCCAAAGTCGACGACGCACCGCCTTCTTAACAAGCTGGTGGAAAATGATGCCGTCCTCAAAGCGAACGAGCTCTATCGGCTCAACCCGGCGCTCGGAATGGCGTCAACACCGGAGGTGTATTCCGAGCAAACCGCGCAGGTATCAGAGTTGCTCACACCATTTTTGGCAGCGCTTTTTGAGCGCACTCGACACACCGTCCACCTTGGACATATTGAAGGGACGAACGTTCGTTACGCGAACAAGCTCTTTTCCGTCCGTGGTGTGACAGCGCCGTCGCGCATTGGCGGCCTCATTCCCGCTTACGCGACTGGCATTGGCAAAGCAATTATGGCGTACGACGAAACGCTGACCGAGCGCATCATCCGTGAGGGGCTCGCACCATGGACTCCGCACACGATCTCAGACCCGGATGAGCTGCGTGAAACGTTGAAAAAGATCCGCGATGAAGGTATCGCCTACGACCTTGAGGAAATTTCGGAAGGTCTATGCTGCGTCGCCTGCCCGATTTTCGGCACCGAGGGCGTACCGATTGCCGCGATGAGCGTTTCCTTTCCCGCAGAAGACTTTCAGCCCAAAACAGTAATCCCGGTCCTCAAAAAGATTTGTGGATCCGGGACTCGTGCGTGGAGAGCGAAGCACGCGGGATAAACCCGCATACGCGCTCTACTTCGCTACTTCTGCTTTGCCAGGTCGATTGCGACGTCGATAATCATGTCTTCCTGACCACCGACGTAACCACGGCGACCGACTTCTTCCAGGATGGTCGCTGCAGGCACACCATAGCGTTCCGCGGCGCGCTGCGCGTGGAGCAAGAAGGAGTTGTAAACGCCAAACTCACCCTGGACGATGGAGCCACGGTCCATCATTGGGAGGCGCTCGACCATTGGCTTCAGGATGTCTTCAGCGGCGTCACGAAGCTTGGCTTGATCAACATTGCCGATGTCAATGCCGGTGCGGTTGAACACCGTGGCTAACACCTCGATCGGTGCGTTACCGGCGCCAGCACCAAGCCCATACAGGGTGCCGTCAATTTGGCGAGCACCATTGACTACAGCGAGCAACGAGTTTGCAACCCCGAAACCGAGGTTCTGGTGTCCGTGGAAGCCGACCTGTGCGTCGTCGCCAATCTCTTCAACGACTGCCTTGACGCGGTCCGCGGCCTGGTTCATCACTAGGTAGCCGGCGGAGTCGACCACGAAGACGCACTGACAGCCGGCATCGACCATGATGCGGGCCTGCTTCGCAAGCTCTGCTGGTGGGATGCGGTGTGAAAGCATCAGGAAGCCACCGGTCTCAAACCCAAGCTCCCGTGCTGCCTGGAAGTGCTGGATCGAAATATCTGCCTCGGTGCAGTGAGTGGCAACGCGCACGATGGATGCGCCCGCACTCTTTGCTTCTTTGAGGTCCTTTACGGTACCCAGGCCTGGAAGCATCAGTGCGGCAATCTTCGCATTCTTGACTTCTTCGACTGCGGCTTCGATGAGTTCGATGTCGCGGGTGTGGGAGAAGCCGTAGTTGAAGGAAGACCCGCCAAGCCCGTCGCCGTGAGTGACCTCGATCATTTCGACGCCGGCGTCGTCAAGCGCGCGGGCGATCTTTTTCACCTGGTCTTTGGTGTACTGGTGGCGTACGGCGTGGGATCCGTCACGCAGGGTCGTGTCGTTGAGGCGGATTTTGTGTGTCGGGATGCCATCGATGACATCGCTCGCAACCGTGTTCATACTATGCTCCTTGCTTCTGCGCCGACACGAGCTCGGCGTACTTGTTTGCGGTGGCAATTGCTGCCGATGTGATGATGTCGAGGTTGCCGGCGTAGTCCGGCAAGAAGTCGCCTGCCCCTTCTACTTCGATGAGGACGGAAACACGACCGAGTCCGTTCCAGTCGTCGCGGGCTTCTTCGAACTGTGGATCCGCGGTGAGGCGGTAGCCCGGTACGTACTGCTGCACCTTCGCTGCCATTTCTTTGATGGACGCGGCGATCTGGTCTTGCAGTTCGCCAGGAGCCGCGGCTTCTGGAGGTAGGGCACAGTAGACGGTGTTGCGCATCATCATTGGTGGCTCGACGGGGTTGAGGATGATGATGGCTTTTGCGTGTTTCGCGCCAGCGAGTTGTTCGAGGGCGGCGGCAGTGGTTTCGAGGAACTCGTCGACGTTAGCGCGGGTGCCGGGACCCGCGGACTTCGAGGAGATCGACGCAACGATCTCCGCGTATTCGACGTCTACGATGCGAGATACTGCCGCGACAATCGGGGTGGTGGCCTGACCGCCACAGGTAATCATGTTCACATTGTCGACGGTTTCGAGCTCATCCAGGTTGACCGATGGGCAGAAGAATGGGCCGACGGCCGCCGGGGTGAGGTCGATGGCGCGGATGCCTGCTTCGCGGTAGCGCGGTGCGTTTGCTGCGTGTGCGCCCGCCGAGGTTGCTTCAAAGACGAGGTCTGGAAGCGGATCCTGTTGCAGGAGCCAGTCGACGCCTTCGTGGGAGGCCTCGATGCCGTTTTCGCGCGCACGCTTGAGGCCTTCCGATTCTGGATCGACGCCGACCATGTAGCGCAGATCAATGTTGGATTCGTTGTTCAAAAGCTTCATCATCAGGTCGGAGCCGATGTTGCCCGATCCGACGATGGCTGCTGTCATTTTCTTTTGCATTGTGGTGCTCCAAACCTATTTAAACCGGACGTCGATGGCCCCGTATGGGCCGTAGGATACTGCGAGGTGTTGGCCTGCTTTGAAAGCGACTGCGCCGCAGAAGCTACCGGTAAGCACGATGTCACCGGCGCGCAGGGCGGTGCCTTGCTCGTCGAGAATGCCTGCGAGCCACGGCAGCGGGAGCAGCGGGTCGCCCATCACATCCTTGCCGACGCCCTCTCCGACAACTTCGCCGTCGAGCGTCATCGTCGCGTGGACTGTTGCAGCTTCCTCCAGGTCGAGATCGAGCGGGGTCGGGTCCCACACGATGGCGCCGAACGAAGCGTTGTCGGCGATGGTGTCGACAAGGCGGATGTCCCAGTCACGGACTCGTGAGTCGATGATTTCGACTGCAAGGTGCGCGGACTTGACAGCCTTGCGGGCCTCTTCGAGTGTCGCGCCCGGTTCAAGGTCCTTCCCGAGCACGAACGCGAGTTCCGGTTCGACCTTCGGGGAGATGAAGCGGTCGACTGCAATGTCGGTGCCGGCTTCGTAGAGGTCGGCGTCGGTAAAGAACCCGAAGTCTGGGCTATCGACCCCCAGCTGCTGCTGCATTGCGAGTGAGGTCAGACCAACCTTGCGCCCGATAACTTTGTGTCCGCGGGCAACGAAGTCTTTTTCCTGGATCTGTTGGATTGCGTAGGCGTCGGCGATATCAAGGTCGGCGACGACGGTGCGCGGTGGCGCGATCGGCTCGCAGGACGGGTACGCGGCGAGCAGGTCGTTTGCGATGGTACGCAGGGAGTCCTCACGGCTACTCATCTATCTGTCTCTCCTATGATGCGATGACCAGGCCGAAGCCTGCGACGAACTCTGGGATTGGGCGGTAGAACGTGAACTCCGCGTTGACTCCACCGTTGGCGGCGGTCAGCGCGGAAAACGCCGCAACCCAGGTACGCACCTCGTGCGAGGAGTGACCGGCTTCGTCGTCCATGGTGTCGGCGTCGTAGGCGTCGAATCGCGTCGATTCGCCGGAGATGCAGTCCGCCATGAACTTTTCGTCCCACTCTGGGTTGATGTCGATGATTCCTGCATTTGCGGCACCTTCTTTGCCGGCGGCGATGACGCGAGCTTCACGAGCGTCGCGGTCGGCCTGGTCCGGGTGGCCGTGGAGCATGAAGTGCTTCTGCGCGTCGGTTGCGGATGCCCAGCGTGGAAGCGGCGGGTCGTGGGACAGGCCACCGGAGGCAACCATCAGCACCTTCTTATCCTGGGCCTTCGCCCACTTGCCGACGGCCTCCCCCATCACACGGATGCGCTGCATCGCGGTGAACGGTCGGGCGACTCCGTTGACGAAGATCGGGATGACTGGCTTGGCGGTCAGGGAGCCGAAGAGCAGCTCGACAGGCTGTGCGCCGCCGTGGTCGAGAACCATCTGGCGGGAGATTGCCATGTCGACGTCCTGGTCGATAACGAATTGCGCGAGCTCTTCTGCGGCTGACTCGGGCACGTCGAATGGGCCAGGCGTAGTGAGGTAGTCACCCATCGATTCTGCTTGTAGGCCTACACAGAACGGGGGCATCAGGGTGTAGAAGAACCCGTTGAAGTGGTCCGGCGTGAAGACGATGACCAGATCTGGGTCATATTCTTCCGCGGCTTTGCGGGCTTTTGCGAATGCGTCTTGCAGCGCCTCGTTCACCTCTGGTTTTGGCTCGTTGATGCCGAGCAGCGGGCTGTGGGAAAGCGCAATAAGTTTTACGCTCATGGTGGCCTCCTCCGGGGCTGGGTTTATCAGCTGTCACATCTGACTGTAGAAGTAGCGCATCACACTCCGCACCCTCGTTCCGGGTTTTGGAACACTAAACCACATACTCAAAAGCAAGAATGCCTGGACTACCCTCGTTCCCTACCCCCGTTCCACAGATTCTGTTCTATTCACTGGAACACATACGCGAACATAACTGCCCCCATGTAGCTTAAGAATTGTGTGAAGCAAAGAACGCTTCAGAAGTAATTGTGCTTTCTATCACTAGGTGCGAAGGAGTTACCTATGGCAACGCCACCAAAGTCCGGCTTACAGCGGCCGCCAGAATTGGATCAGTGCATCGACGTCAGTGGCATGGTCGACCCTGAAGGTGGCCTGGTAGATCGTCGAGTCTTTACGGACGAGGCCGTCTACAAGCAGGAAATGTCGCGTATTTTTGCCCGTTCCTGGCTGTTTATCGCCCACGAGTCGCAGTTCCAGAAACCGGGCGATTTCTTCCAGACGTACATGGGCGAAGACCCGGTCATCGCGACGATGAACAAGAAGCGCGAAATCCGCGTGCTGCTCAACAGCTGCCGTCACCGCGGTGCCCGCGTGTGCCGCGCCGACCAGGGCCGCACGAAGATGTTTACCTGTACGTACCACGGCTGGGCGTACGACCTCGACGGTAACCTCGTCAACCTTCCTGGCAAGGAGCAGTACGACGAGAACTTCTCCCAGGACGACTGGCCGCTGGTCACGGTGCCTCGCGTGGAGTCCTACAAGGGCCTCATCTTCGCGAACTGGGACGAGAACGCCGAGCCGCTCGAGGATGCGCTTGGTGATATGCGCTGGTACATCGACGCGTTCATGGATCGCGACCCTGAAGGCACCTATGTCGTTGGTGGCGTCACTAAGTGGGTGCTCGACGGCAACTGGAAGTTGGCAGCGGAGCAGTTCGCTACTGACTGGTACCACGTCAACATGTCGCATGCCTCTGCGCTGATGGTGATGTCCCCGTCGGGCAAGGGCCCGAAGAAGGAGATCGCGGAGCGCACCGGTGTGCAGTACCACGACGACCACGGCAACGGCGCGGGCTTCCCAGTCCACCCGAAGAACCGTTTCGACGCCCAGCCGGTCCACGAGTACTACGACTACGACTTCCTGCGCGAGCGCCTCTCCCCTGAGCAGGTGATGGGCCCGATGACGAACGGCCACGCAACCGTGTTCCCGAACTTCTCCTACCTTCCGGTCAATGGCTCGATCCGCGTCTGGCATCCGAAGGGCCCAAACAAGATGGAAGTTTGGGCGTGGACTGTCCTGGACCGTTCGATGCCGGAGGATGTGGCTCGCGCGCAGCGCCTGTACAACCTGCGCACTTTTGGCCCGTCGGGCATCTTCGAGCAGGACGACGGCGAGAACTGGTCTGAGTGCCAGTCCATCGCGCATGGCTTCATGGTTGGCAACACCCCGCTGAACTACCAGATGGGTATGGCCACGGTCGGCGAACGCGAAGGGTTCCCCGGCACTACATCCGAACTGTATTCAGACGCTGCTGGTCGCGCGCTATACCGCCGTTGGCGCGAACTGATGTCGACCCCAGCTTGGCACGAGAAGTAAACCAAACACACCCTCGAAAGGAACCGAATTACCATGGCTGAACCAGTAAAAGTTGCTGACCTGGACGATCTCGAGCAGGAGGAAGGCTTCCTGGTCACGGAGGAAATGTCGGGATACGACAAGCCGATTGCACTCTTCCGCACCGAAGACGATGAAGTGTACGCCCTCGACGATATTTGTACCCACGAAATCGCTCACCTGTCTGACGGCTGGGTCGACGGCACAATGGTTGAGTGCCCGGTGCACTCCAGCCAGTTCTGCATGAAGACTGGCGCGGTGCAGTGCATGCCAGCGACCGAAGACACCAACACGCACAAGGTTGAGCTGCGTGGCGAAGAAGTCTGGCTCTACCCAGGCGTGCCTGCTGAAGGAGCCGACAAGTGAGCAGCACGACGATCGTAGGCGGCGGAATCGGCGGCTTTACCGTCGCTGATGAGCTGCGCAGGAACGGCTACACCGGCGAGATCACGATCATTGATCCGCTTGGTGTTCCGTACGACCGCCCACCGCTGTCCAAGGACTACCTGACCAACGAGAAGACGCGCGCTGAGATTGAGTTCCGCCCGGCGGAATGGCTCGAGGAAAACAACATTGTGCTGAAGCAAGCCACCGTTGAGCGCGTTGAGGCGCAATCGAAGAAGCTGGTGCTGGAGGGCGGTGAGGAGGTTGCGTACGACAACCTCGTGATCGCCACTGGTGGTACTGCTCGCCGCGGCAGTGCGCCGGGCTTCGATAGCGACAACGTCGTGGTGCTGCGCACTACTGAGGACGCGGATAAGCTGCGTTCGCTGATCGGCCCAGGCAAGAAACTCGGCATCATTGGCGCTGGCCTTGTTGGTGCAGAGGTCGCGTCCTCTGCACGCAAGCTGGGCGCGGACGTGGTACTCATCGACCCTGCGCCGGTATCCCTGGTCCCTGCTGTCGGTCCTGAGCTGGCGCAGCGCCTCCACGACATGCACGCGGAAAACGGCGTGGAGTTCATCAACGCGATGACCTCCAGCATCGAGGAGTCTGACGGTAAGTTCCAGATCGGCCTCGACGGCCACGACGCCGTCACGGTTGACGCTGTGTTGCTGTGCATCGGCATCATCCCGGAGACGGTCCTCGCCGAATCCGCTGGTCTGGAGACCGATAACGGCATCCTGGTGGATGAGCAGCAGCGCACGTCGAACTCCTCCATCTGGGCTGTAGGCGACTGCGCCCGCACCCGCCTCGAGGATGGCACGCTACTTCGCCGCCACGAGCACTGGGACTCCGCAATCCAGGAAGCAAAGACAGCCGCCGCCTCAATTATCGACGGCCCGTCTCCGAAACTTTCTGCGTCCTGGTTCTGGTCCGACCGCTACGGCGTCCACGTTGAGGGTACCGGCGACATGACTATCCCTGGCGAAACCATCATCCGCAATGACGCGGAGGGTCGCCCGGCCGTCGCGTTGCGCCTCGACGAGAACGGTGCCCTGGTTGGCGCGGCAGCAATCGAAGATTCGATGGCTGTTCGTGCGGCACGTCGCATCATCGACCGCGGTATTGCCGTCGATAAGGACAAGCTGGCTGACGCATCGATTCCTCTGAAGAAACTTGCTCGATAGCTACAAGAAAGGAATGGACTCGTGACTGACTTTCTACGTCGCGACGACGTGACCCCCGGGGAGCGAGTGGACCAAACCACCTACTTCGATCTCCAAAACATGTACTACGACGAAGCCACCCTCCTCGACGAGGGACGCTACGTCGACTGGCTGACCCACTTCGACGAAGACCTCTTCTACTGGGCACCAACCCGCACGAACCGCCTCCGCCGCGAGCAGGCCCTCTCCATTTCGGACGAGGACGGCCCGGCCTTCTACGACGAAACCTACGACTCGCTAGCGTGGCGCATCCGCCGCTTCGACTCCGGCATGGCGTGGGCTGAAGACCCACCGTCGCGTACGCGCCACCTGATCACGAACCTGATCGCACGGCACGTCACCGTCGGTGAAGGCGCCGACGCCGTCGAGGCACTCGAGGTCCGCACCAACTTCTACGTCTGGCGCACCCGCCTCGAGCGCGAGCAGGACCAGTTTGTGGGCACCCGCACCGACCTGCTTCGCCCCGCGAAGGACGGCGAGGACGGCCCGAAGTGGAAGGTCTTTGACCGCCGCATCCTGCTCGACATCAACGTTCTGAACTCCAAGAACATCTCTACCTTCTTCTAAGGGCCGACATGCTACAAGGACAACACGTACTTATTACTGGTGGTGGCTCCGGACTTGGGGCAGCGCTGGCGAAGCGCTTCGTTGAAGAAGGTGCGCGCGTAGCAGTTGTGGACATCTCGCTCGAGCGATGCGAAAGCGTCGCCGACGAGATCGGCCGCGAGCACGTCCTGCCGCTCGAGGCGGACGTGACCGACACACACTCGCTACACAAAGCCGTCGACGCTGCCGTGGCGGAGTTCGGATCCCTGGACACCGTCATCGCAAACGCTGGCATCTGGGACTACAACCGTTCCATCACCCGTCTCAACGGCGAAGAGATGAGCGCCATTTTTGACGACGTCATGAACGTCAACCTCAAGGGCTACCTGCTCACCGCGGAAGCTACGTGGCGTCACTTGCTAGCGTCGAACGGTTCGCTGATCTTCACGCTGTCCAACGCATCGACCTACGCGGCCGGCGGCGGGCCGGTCTACACCGCAAGCAAGCACGGTGCCGAAGGCATGATGCTTGAGCTGGCGTACGAGCTCGCCCCGAAAATCCGTGTCAACGGTGTCGGCGTTGGCGGCATGCGCACGAACCTATCCGGCCCCGCGTCCGCTGGCCTGGATGACCGGAAGTTCTCCGACATCATGGACAAGCGCGGCGACGGCGGCAACCCATACCTACCACTCCACGACATTTCTACTGACCCCTATGCATTCACCGGGCCGTACGTGCTGTTGGCGTCCAGGAAAGACGGCGCGAACATCACCGGCGAAGTGATCAAGATTGATGGCGGAATCGCGGCTCGCGGTTTCGCTAAGACTGCCGGAGGCGACAACCTATGTTAATTCGCGGTGTTGAGCACGACGCAAACACTCTCGACGTCAGCCCTTGCTTCCAAGTACAGCGCCATGCTGACTGGCAGCCAGAACGCTTGGCGATGGCCTACGAAGGCCAAGAAATCAATTACGGTGAGTTCCGTGACACCGTAGTCCGCTGGGCGGCACAGCTGAAGGAAGCTGGCGTGAATCCGGGCGATCGCGTCGCTTACTTCGGTATGAACTCCAGCTCCTTCATGTATGGCATGTTCGCGTCCTGGTGGATCGGCGCAGTGTTCATGCCTGTGAACTTCCGCCTGGCTGCGGGCGAAGTCTCGCAGCTGCTGGCGATGGGCAGCCCGAACAGCATCATCGTGGAGGGCACGTTCCTCGACGAGGCAAAGCGCATCTACGGCGTGGAGCGCCACCATGTCCTCGTTGTCGATGACGACGAAGCCGCCCCACCAGAGAGCGATATCCCGCTGTACTGGTCGCGGACCTCGCAAAGCTCCGAGTACGAAACCGTGGCTGTGGAAAAGCCGACGCCACGCACCATGTCTGACTTGGCGCTGCTGCTGTTCACATCCGGCACGACTGGCCTGCCGAAGGGCGCCCAGATCACGTTCGGCAACCTGTGGTGGAACCAGATCAACGTGGACACAGCGATCGACAGCCGCATCGGCGACGCGACGCTCGCGTCCGCCCCGCTGTTCCACGTCGGCGCGCTGAACTCCTTCGCGGTGCGCGCCTTCGGCCGCGGCAACTCGGTTGTGGTGCACCGTACCTTCGACCCAGCCCGCATCTTCAAGGACGTCGCCCAGTACAAGATCGGTTCGGCGTTCCTCGTGCCGGCACAGCTCGAGGCAATGGCACAGCACGACGAGTTCGCTGACTCCGACCTTTCTAGCCTCCGCGTCATCATCTGCGCAGGCGCCCCGGTGCCACCACGGCTGATCCGCACGTACTGGGAACAGAAGGACTCCGTCGTCCAGCAGGCGTGGGGCCTCACCGAGACCTCCCCATTTGCCACCTACCTCCCACCGGCCAGGACCATGGAAAAGCTCGGCTCCTGCGGCATCCCCATGGCGCACACCGAAGTCAAACTGATGGACACCGAAACCGGGCAGCACATCAAGGAACCAGGCGTTCCCGGCGAGATGTGGGTGAAGGGCCCAAACGTGGCCGTCGGCTACTGGAACAACCCTGAAGCAACCCAGAAGGCGTACACCGGTGGCTGGTTCCACTCCGGTGACATTGGCTACTTCGACGAGGACGGATACTTCTTCATCGTCGACCGCCTCAAGGACCTGATCATTTCCGGCGGAGAGAACGTCTACCCCGCCGAGGTGGAGCGCGTCCTCGCCGAACACGACGACATCCTGGCTAACTCCGTCATCGGTATCCCCGACGAGCGCTGGGGTGAAGCCGTCGTCGCCGTCCTGCAGGTCAAGGACGGCAAGGAACTCACCTTGGAAGAAGTCCGCGACCACTGCGCGAACTACCTGGCACGTTACAAGCTGCCAACCCGCGTTGTGCACGTGGATGAAATCCCACGCAACCCGGCAGGCAAGATCAACAAGATCCAGCTACGCCAGGAAGTGCGCGCGATGTTCGGCGAGAATCCCGAGACTGCCAGCCAGTCCGTCGTATCATCGCAAAATCAGCCCGACGCACAGAAGTAAGGAGGCGGAAACGATGCTCGACTACCGCAACATCACCAAATCGCCGCTGAAGCACACGTACCCGTACGGCACCACGGACACCGTGGTGGACCTCGGGACTACCGCGGAAATCAAAGAGACCGTGGCTGAGGTGTTCAAACAGCAGCCGGAGTGCCGGCGCGTCATTGTGCCTGTGCCTGTCGGCGACACCGACGGCGTCATCGCTGCGGAGGAGGCCGGGCTGCGGTACGTCTTGGACGTCACCCAGCGTGATGGCCAAGAGTTCTCCCTCCTGGTTGCTGAACCCGACTGGGTCACCAACCAATCCATGGATATCGACGGACTGGAGTTGAAATAAATGGCCGAACTTAACGAGTTCCAGAAGCGCTGGGCGCACTTCTACCGCGAGGACGGCGGCGTCCAAGACGTGGCACAAACCTTGCGCGTTTACGCCATCGACGGCAACAAGGACCAGGTCAAGCTCGGTATGCCGCTGCACAAGGCAATCGCCCAGCCGGCCGGCATGTTCTCTGCCCCGGCGCTGTTCGGCCAAGCCGACTTGTGCGGCACCTGGCTGGCGATGCAGCAGGTACCAGAAGGCGTATTCCCGCTCGCTGTCTCGGTAGCTGGCAACGTGGTGTCCAACACCAAGGAGGGTGACGCAATCGCTACCGCCTCCATCGTGAGGGCGGGTCGCACCATCATCGTTGCGGACGTGGAGACACACTCGGAGGTCACAGGCGCCATTCTGTCGAAGTTCACCTTCACCTACTCGGTGCCGCGCCCCAAACAGTAACCAAGACGCAAGAGTAGAAAACACCCCAGTCGACGAATCGACTGGGGTGTTTTGCGTAGTAAAACGCCGAAGCTTACGCCTTCTTAGCGAAGTTCTTCACAACGTTGGTGTCCACTGGGACGCCAGGGCCCTGCGTTGCGGAGACGGTGACCTTCTTCAAGTACACGCCCTTCGCAGATGCCGGCTTGAGGCGCAGCACCTCGTCGAGCAGAGCGCCGTAGTTCTCGGCGAGCTGCTCAGCGGTGAAGGAAGCCTTACCGATCAGCGCGTGCAGGTTCGAAGCCTTGTCCACGCGGAACGCGATCTTGCCGCCCTTGGTCTCCTCGATCGCCTTCGCGACGTCGGTGGTGACGGTGCCGGTCTTCGGGTTCGGCATGAGGCCACGTGGGCCCAGGACGCGAGCAACGCGGCCAACCTTCGCCATCTGGTCCGGGGTCGCGATTGCGACGTCGAAGTCGATGTTGCCGGCGTTGATCTGCTCGATCAGTGCGTCGGTTCCGACGATGTCAGCGCCTGCAGCCTCAGCCTTGGTTGCGTTCTCGCCCTCTGCGAACACAGCGACGCGGACGGTCTTACCGGTGCCGTGTGGCAGGTTGACAGTGCCGCGGACCAGCTGGTCAGCCTTGCGAGGGTCGACGGACAGACGCATTGCGACGTCGATGGTGGCGTCGTAGTTCTTGGAGGAGGTCTCCTGTGCCAGCTTGACGGCGTCGAGCGGGTGGTAGAACGCGTCGCGGTCGACCTTTGCCAGCGTCTCGTTGTAGCGCTTGGACTTCTTAGCCATGTTGATTTCCTTTCAGAAAATGGTGTTGTCAGGAAATGTGGTACGCGCCTGGCCGGCGCTCCCACAGACGGTGAGAATTACTTCTCGACCGTGATGCCCATCGAGCGGGCGGTACCAGCGATGATCGCGGCGCCAGCCTCGATGTCGCGGGCGTTGAGATCCTTCTTCTTGGTCTCGGCGATTTCCTTGCACTGATCCCAGGTGACAGAGCCAACCTTCTGGGTGTGCGGGACGCCGGAGCCCTTCTTCAGACCAGCAGCCTTCAACAGCAGGGATGCAGCCGGTGGGGACTTCAGGATGAAGTCAAAGGAGCGGTCTTCATACACGGTGATTTCAACCGGGATGATGTTGCCGCGCATGGACTCGGTTGCAGCGTTGTATGCCTTGGTGAACTCAACGATGTTCACGCCGTGTGCACCCAGCGCAGGACCAACCGGCGGAGCCGGGTTTGCCATGCCAGCCTCGATCTGCAGTTTGATCAGGCCAGTGACCTTCTTCTTAGCCATCGAATTACCTCAATTCCTTGGTACAGTGCCACCTGCCACGATGACGGCAGGAACACTTCCGGATGCCCCGCTTGACGGAGCCACCGGGGAGAACGAAAAAACGTCGCGGGCCTTACGGCACACGCGACGTTCAACCTTACGCCCCTACTAGGCTCAAACGCAAACGGTTACATGATGCGTTCGATCTGGTCAGCGGTGAGCTCGACTGGTGTTTCGCGGCCGAAGATGGACACGAGCGCCTGGATCTTGCCGGTCTCCTCGTCGATCTCGGAAATGGTGGCGGACACGGACGCCAGGGCACCGGACAGGATGGTGACGGCTTCGCCGACCTTGTAGTCGTGGTCGATCTTCTTCGGCGCTGCTTCCTCCGGCATCGCGACGACGGTCTCGCCCTCTGCGTTCGGCTTGGTGTCCTCGCCGGTAGCTGGCTCAGCCTTCGGCATCAGGAACTTCGCCACGTCGCGGTGCTTGACCGGGGTAGCGTTGCCCTCGTTGCCCACGAAGCTGGTTACGCCCGGGGTTTCACGCACGACGGACCACGCGGCGTCGTTCATGTCCATACGGACCAGGACGTAGCCCGGCAACAGCTTGCGCTTGACGAGCTTCTTCTTGCCGTCCTTGTTCTCGATAGCCTGCTCGATCGGCACGACGACGTCGTAAATGGAGTCCTCCACCTCGAGCGTCTGGATACGCATGTCGAGGTTGGTCTTCACTTTGTTTTCGTAGCCGGAGTAGGACTGGATGATGTACCACTGGCCCGGCAGCTTCTTCAGCTCACGGACGTACTTGCGCAGGCGCGCGCGGTACTCGGAGTCATCGTCAGCCTCCGAAGCCTCAGTGCCTTCAGCGCCCTCAGTGCCCTCAGCGAGCGGCGACTCGGCCGCGGTGAGGTCGCCCTCCTGCACCGGCTCCTCGACAGCCTCAACGGCCTCGTCTGCCTCTGCAGCGGCCTCTTCTATCTCCGGATCGGTGGCCTCGGTGACGGCGCCGCCTTCGGCGACCATTTCCTCTTCGGCTTGCAGTTCGGTTTCCTGCTCAGTTGCTTCGATGTCGGCGTTTTCCAGGTTTTCCAGGTTTTCCGGCTCGGTGGTCATGGTGTTTCTCCTTGGTGTGGCAAAAACTAATCCCGCCTTACCTCGAGGTTGAGGTGGCGGGACAATCACTTGTTGTTCATGTTAGCGGATGAATACCCATTGCATCAACATGGTGCCGAGGCGGTCGGTCCCCCACACGAGTGCGGTGAGCACGATGAGGAACGCGAATACCACGAGGGTGTAGTTGAGCATCTGGTTTCCGGTTGGCCAGATGACTTTGCGCATTTCCTGGACGACTTCGCCCGGGAACGCGCCTGGGCCGCCGCCGAGGGACTCTTCGCGGTCCTCTTCAGGCTTTGCGGGGGTGTGCTTCGCTTCGTAGGAAGCGGATGAAACAGAGGAGACCCCGCGCAGCTGGCGCTTGCCGGTGGGCTGTGCTGGGTTGTGTTCTTGCGGATTAGTCAAAAGAACTCCTCTAACTAAAGTTTTGGCAGGGGCGACAGGACTCGAACCTGCAACCTACGGTTTTGGAGACCGTTGCGCTACCAATTGCGCCACGCCCCTAGGACACTGTGAACAGTGCTCCTAACCCTACCACGGGAAACGCGTTTCCCGTTTTGAGGTGAGTAGCGATGGCGAGAATTGAACTCGCGACACAGCGATTATGAGTCGCTTGCTCTACCACTGAGCTACACCGCCATGTGCTTGCCGCCACAAGGACTGTACAAACAACAGAGCCCCCTGTCAGAATCGAACTGACGACCTTTTCCTTACCATGGAAACGCTCTGCCGACTGAGCTAAGGGGGCACAGCCTCTATGTTGTGAACTCACCGTTTTGGTGTGTCCGCTCCGTTGAAGCCTTTGAAAGACTAACCCGGTTCTATCATTGAACGCAAATCGCCAGGTAGCAATAGCGGGTTAAGCGACAAAATGTGTGCTTTTTTGGATATGGATTCCAGGTCCTGCCTGGGCCTACGGCGGGACAGTGCTCGTTGAATCGGGATTCCCTGCCGTAGACCGGAAGGTCCACCACTTCAGGCGTTGGATGTGCTATGACAGCAGACTGTTAAACCAGCTGCATGCCAACTCAACACAGAAAGAGAAAACACAACAGGCCCCTATGCCCGGCATGCGAGCACACCGCCACAAAAATGGGCACCACATCCAGCGGAAAACAGCGATGGCGCTGCACAGACTGCGGGCACACCTTCACCAACCCCAACACAGCCAAGACCAGCGCATATCGGTTTGCCATCTTCATTGACTGGATCACCAACCAGCGTCCCCTCGACGCTGTCGCTGCTGCGCACAACGTCTCCAGACGCACACTCATCCGCTGGTTCACCTACTTTTGGTTCATCATCGTCCCGTGCAAACCGGACCCGTACCGCGTCTACGACCAGCTCTTTATTGATGGCACCTACTTCCACAAAAAATGCCTGCTTGTCGCTGCAACCAGCGAGCACGTCGTCGCCTGGCACTGGTGCACACGAGAAACCGCCTACGACTACGCCAAACTCTTCGACATGATCGCCGAACCCCTCGTCGTGACCACAGACGGCTCCGGTGGCGCCCACAAAGCCATCAAACAATGCTGGCCAAACGCCTCCATTCAACGCTGCCTCGTCCACGTACGCCGCGACACCATCAAAGACACCACACGCCAACCCACAATCGCCGCACACAAAGCACTCCTTCGCCTCGGCAACCAGCTGACCCACATCACCACCCGTGACCAGGCAATCACCTGGGTACTTCGCCTCAACCGCTTCCAGGACCTCTACGGTGACTGGCTCAAACAACGCACCTA